>NTKO01000021.1 GCA_002457735.1 Bacteroidetes bacterium MED-G13
TAATTAATACACCCGGCATTACTTGACAATGTAACGAATGTATTAGATGTAAATTATCAAAATACTATCGCAGTGTTGAAGACTCGTATTTAGCATTTAACCAAGTGGATAAAGATGGAGATAATTTTACTCCACCAAGTTTTGAGAATTTTAGAATTGTAGGCGGGCCTAGTCAATCCATTAGAAATTCGTGGGTAAACGGCAAAAGATCCTATTCTAAGACATACTCATATTTTTTATCTCCAATTAAAAAAGGATCTTTTGCTATTGGTCAAGCGTCAATCGAGGTAGATGGTAAAATCTATAAAACTTCCCCAGTAAATATTAATGTAACTGCTTCTGTTGATAAACCAGTGGATACGAATGACCCAGACTATATAGTAAATAATACTATCCATTTAGTTGCTGAGGTTTCAAATAAAAATCCTTTTTTAAATGAGGCTATTTCTGTTACTTACAAACTTTATGTTTCTCCCGATACAGGTGTGGATAATTGGAGAGAGTTAGATGCCCCTAGGTACGCTAATTTTTGGAGCAATAATATTGATATAAAGAATTTAAATGTTGAAAATGGCACTTTCAAAGGCCAACCATACAGGTATGTGACGTTAAGAAAGACTTTATTGTATCCTCAAAAAACAGGAAAATTAAAAATTGAACCCCTTACGCTGGATGTTTCTGTGCAGGTGCCCTCTAATAGAAGAGATTTTTTTGGGCAATTATTTACTTCCAGTGTTAATAAGACTGTTACTTCTGGAAGTAGTATTATAAATGTTAAATCATTGCCGACCTTAAATAGGCCTAACGATTTCTCAGGTGCTGTTGGGGAATTTGATTATAAGGTTATATCTAATAAAGAAAGACTAGTTTTAGATGAAGCATTTCAATTAAGCTTAGTTGTTTCTGGTAAAGGAAATTTCAATCTTTTTGATGAGCCTATAGTTAAACTTTCAAGCTCATTAGAAGTCTATCAACCTGAAAAAGAAGAAAAATTTTCAACAAAGATTTCAGGCATCAATGGTAAGGTAACCAGTGTATATACTATTGTTCCAGGCTCTGTGGGAAAATATACGATTCCTCAAACCAGGTTCACGTATTTTAATCCAAAATCTGAAAAGTATTCAACAATTTTTAGCGATCCTATTTTTATTGATGTTGAGGGTGATATACAAGAAAAATCATTATTAAACCAAAATTCACAAATCTCAGAAAAAACCAACAGTATCAAATTATCAAAAAATCAGTTTTCTTCTTTTAAAACAAAAACAAAACTTTTTAAAACAAATAATAAGCCCTTTTTTAATTCTCATTATTTTTGGGTTCTACTTTTATTACCATTTATTTTTTGTTTTTTAATTGTTATAGTAGTAAAATCTTTTGCTTATTACAAGAATAAGGGGGTAAATGAATTTGAAAAATCAAAAAAGCTTGCCTATAAATTTTTAGAAAGCTCGAGGGCTTTAATTGGGGATAAACAAAAATTTTACGAATCTCTCGAAGCTGCTTTAATAACTTATTTGAAAGCGAAACTTAATATTGAAAATTCAGATTTAAATAAAGATGAAATTAATATAAAGTTAAAGCAGTTGAAAGTTAAAGAGAATTCAATCACGTTATTAAGACAAGTGTTTGATAATTGTCAATTAGCTAGATACACACCTCTTAATGTTGATAAGATGAATGAGGATTATGAAAAAGCAAAATCATTTATTGAAAATATAGAAAACAGAAATTATGAGAATTAAATTTTTAATACTTTTATTTTTTGGATTAAACTCAATTTTTTCTAGTGAATTAATTGAGCAAACATTTTTAATAGATAGCTTTGAAAAAGCTAATTTATTATATAACAATGCTCAATATATTGAGTCACTAGAAAATTACAACGAAATAATTGACTCTGGATACCAATCAGCTGAGATATTTTATAATATGGGGAATTGTTATTATAAAATAAATGATGTTGCAAATGCAATTTTATTTTATGAACGATCCATATTAATGAACCCTGTAGATGAGGATGTGAGGAACAATTTGCAAATGGTGAGAAACTCACTAATAGATGATATTGATCAAGTACCTGAATCTTTTTTTATTTCAAAATTAAATAGTGTCTCAGCATTATATTCCTATAATACTTGGGGAATTTTTTGTATAGTTCTTTCTTTTATTTTTTTAATACTATTCATTGTATATTATTTTTCGAAATCACCAATAATTAAAAGATCAACTTTTCTTGGATTAATTTTTTTATTTTTATTTATTTCAATTGTATTGAGGTTGGGGTTTAATTCTTTGGAAAAAACCTATATTGAAAAATATGCAATTATTTTTGCTCAAAAAATTGAAATAAAGGAACAGCCAAATTCGAGAAGTGATAATATTTTACAATTACACAAAGGCTCAAAGGTTCAGTTGATAGATGAATTTAACGAAGAATGGTCTAAAATTAAATTAGCAAATGGACAAGAGGGTTGGATCCAAAATAATGAAATTAAAATAATATGATAACAAAAAGTCAAATTCTGGATGTACAAAATAAATGGGGGAATGGTATTGTAAAAATAGGAGCATTAAAAGATTCCCCAAAAATATGTTTTGATTATACATCATCTTTTTTAAATGACTCTTATGATTTTAAAAACGGGGATGTGTTATTTAAGCCAACTAAAGCAAGTAAACAACAATTTAGACCAACTTTTGAAATGGCTATTTCTTATTTTTTAGGCGGTAAAGATTCTTTTTGTTCTGAAGATGATGGTTTTGCTATGAAACCTTGGAAAACTGTAAAATTTGAAAATCAAGGAATTTTAATTGATGGTGATTCCGCCATCGCAATGGGTAATTATTTTTTTACAGATAATAGCGGAAAAACAGTTAAAGTAGAATATACCTTTGGATACAAACAAAGAGGATCTAATTTATTCATTAACCTTCACCATTCATCAATCCCCTTCAGTTCTTAACTTTGATTTAATATGTAATCATTTATTTTTTGGATCTTGGAAAATATTTGAGTTTCCTCAATTTTATTTGTTTCAATAAAAACAAAAACATCATTAGCTTGTGAAAAGATAAAAGTGATAATACAAAGAATTAATAAGTATTTTAACAATCCAAAGATACTTCCAATTAGTTTGTTTAATAATCCTAATGCCATAACATTTAGTGCTTTTGTAATTACTTTTGATAAAATTTTAGTCAATATAATTGTCACGCTAAAAATTAATATCACAGAAATGAGTGAAACCAACTGGTTTGTTGAGTCGAAAATTGTTGCTAAATATTCATCAACTATTGGGTAGTATGTCTTAGATAAATAAATCCCAAGCAGAATTCCCAAAAAAGATAATAATTCACCTACAATACCATTTTTAAAGCCCTTATAGGAGCCATATATTAAAATTATTAAGCAAATGGAGTCAATTAAATTCATCAAGAATTATTTGAGAATACAATTTAACAAATAATAAGTTCTGATTTAGTTTATCAACTTATTGATTTTGTTTTTATAAATTTGAAATTATCTTTTGAAAATGGTTGATAAAATAAATAAAAAAATTAAAGAAATTAATTCTTTTAATCCCAAATCTGAAATAGAGATTGAGGAATTTAGAATCAAATATTTAGGTAAAAAAGGGGAGCTTACATCCTTATTTTCGGAGTTTAAAAATCTTGATAATGATAAAAAGAAAACGGTGGGTAAGTTACTCAATGAATTAAAATTACTAGCTCAGTCTAAAATTGATGATTTCAAAAAAGTATTTTCAAAAAAAGATATAAGTCAAGCTTTAAATGATATCACTCGCCCAGGTGATCCAATTGAAATTGGTTCAAGACATCCAATTTCAATTGTCAAAAATAGAATTATTGAAATTTTTTCCAATATAGGTTTTTCCATTAGTGAAGGACCTGAAATTGAAGATGATTGGCATAACTTTAGTGCTTTAAATTTACCTGAGCACCATCCAGCCAGAGATATGCAGGATACCTTTTTTATTGAAAAAAATCCTGATTATTTATTAAGGACACACACTAGTTCTGTTCAGATTAGGCATATGGAAAACAACAAGCCTCCAATTAGGACAATTTCACCAGGAAGGGTATATAGAAATGAGGCAATTTCATCAAGGTCACACTGTTTTTTTCACCAGATTGAGGGATTAAGTATTGATAAAGATGTAAGTTTTGCTGATTTAAAACAAACATTAGAATACTTTACATCACAGCTGTTTGGCAAATCAAAAATCAGGCTTCGACCATCTTATTTTCCTTTTACTGAGCCAAGTGCAGAGGTTGACGTTTACTGGGGTTTGGAAAATGAAACCGATTATAGAATGACAAAAGGTACAGGTTGGTTAGAAATTATGGGTTGCGGGATGGTAGATCCCAATGTACTTAAAAATTGTAATATTGACCCAGAAATATACTCTGGATATGCCTTTGGTCTTGGAATTGATAGAATTGCTATGTTATTACATCAAATTGATGATATTAGATTATTAAGTGAAAATGATATCAGGTTTTTAGACCAGTTTAAATCTTCATTCTAATTTATTATATCACTTAATTGCTTAAATATTTTCCTTGAGCTTTTTTTCTCATATAAAATTTTATATACAGCATTTAAAATTGGGGTTTTGGCTTTATTTTTTTTATTAAGGTAAAATGCTTTTTTCGTAGCAATATATCCTTCGGCAACCATTTTCATTTCCGATTGGGCAGCTCTGACACTATATCCCTTACCAATCATATTTCCAAACATTCTGTTTCTTGAAAATGCTGAATAACCAGTAACCAGTAGATCTCCTAAGTAAACGGAATTATTTATTTCTCTGTCTTTTTTATCTCTTTTGGAAATAAAATATTTCATTTCTCTGATGGAATTACTCATCAAAACACTTTGAAAATTATCACCATAACCTAGTCCGTTAGAAATTCCAATTGCTAAAGCGTAAATATTTTTTAGCATACTAGAATATTCAATTCCGATTATATCCTCCGATATGTTTACATTAATATATTTACATATAAAGGCATAAGAAATATTTTTAAATCGTTTTATATTGCTAGATGCCATTGTTAAATATGATAGTTTTTCCATTCCAACTTCTTCAGCATGGCAAGGGCCAGAAATCACAGCAATATTATTAGATGAAATTTTATAATTTTTTGCTAAGTGTTCACTAAATAAAAGGTTTGACTCAGGGACTATACCTTTAATGGCAGTAATGATAATTTTTTTTGAAAAATCAATTTCAATTTTTTTCAATTCTGATTGAATATATTTCGAAGGAACAGCAAAAATTAATACATCACTATTTTTACAAACTTCATTTATATCAGATGAAATATTAAGTTTTTTAGTCTTCAAATTTACAGAACTCAGGTAATTTTTGTTATGCTTATTTTTCTTAATAAATTCAACATTTTCATTTTTTCTTACATACCAATTTATATTATTAATATTTTCTGAAATAATTTTAATTATTGCGGTTGCCCAACTTCCACTTCCAATGATTCCAAACTTTAAATCTTTACTTTTCATACAAATTATTTTCAATTATAAAACTCAAAACGTCCTTGTTCAAATAATTCTTTCCTAATTTTTTATTTTTTATTTTTTCCCTAATTGCAGAGGAATTAATATCAACGGTTGCACCCTTTAAATGAATAATATTTTCAAATGTTTCAATTTCAGGTTTTTTATCATTTCCAAGTCTGGGATAAATTAAAATTTTATAGTTTTTAATTATTTTTTTATAGCTTTTCCAGCTCTTGAATTTTTCAAAATTATCTTGACCAATGATAAGACTAAATTCATAGTTTTTAAATTTTTCTGAAATATGTTCCAGCGTGTCAATGGTGTAGTTAGGAATGGGTAGGTCTTGCTCTGCTTTACTGGGCTTAACTTTATCAATTTTATTTGTAGCAATTTGTGCCATTTTAAACCTTTGATCAAAATTTGAGATTTTAATAAATTCTTTTTCAGGGCTTTGTGGAGTAATTATGAGCCATACCTCATCTGAAAAACAATTGTCAACTATATATTGAGCCACTTCTGTATGGCCATTATGAATGGGATCAAATGTCCCGAAAAATAGACCAATTTTTTTATTTATCATTTATGAAACTATAAACAATATTACTTACTTTTTTGTAGCAATCATCTAATATATTATTTTCAACTACATGGTCAAATTTGTTAATTGATTGCATTTCGAGTTTTGCTTTTTTGACTCTCTCAATAATACTAGCTTCATTGTCAGACATCCTGGCTCTTAGTCTTACCTCTAGCTCCTCAATACTTGGGGGTTTGATAAAAATGGTTAAACTTTTATTTGGAAATAGTTTTTTGATATTCAAGCCTCCTACAACATCAATATCAAATATAATATCATTGGTTGTATTTTCAAGTTCACTAATTAATGATCCATAAAAGGTGTCTTTGTAAACTTCTTCCCATTCAACAAATTCGTTATTTTTAATTTTTTCTTTAAATTTTTCTATTGTAAAAAAATAGTAGTTTTTTCCATCAACTTCATTTACTCTCTTAGGCCTTGTTGTAGCTGAGGTGGAAAAATTCAATTTCAAATTATCATCATTCAAGAGCATATTTACTATAGATGATTTTCCTGAACCTGAGGGTGCAGCAATAATTATGAATTTATTTGTATTCATTAAAGAATATTTAAAACATTTTCTTTTATTTTCTCTAAATTATCTTTCATTTCTATCACTATCTTTTGTATTTGCGAGTCATTTGCTTTTGCTCCCAAGGTATTTATTTCTCTCCCAATTTCCTGTGAAATGAACCCTAATTTCTTTCCAACAGGAAGCTTATTATTAAATTCACTTTTAAAAAGTTTTAAATGGCTATTAAGCCTTGTAATCTCTTCGTTTATATCGAATTTTTCAATATAATAAATCATCTCTTGCTCCATTCTATTTTTATCTATTAAAAGATTTAATTTGTCCATTTCATTATGAATTTTTCTTTTTTTCTTTTCTATTCTCTTGGAATCTAATTTTTTTATTTCTTGTATATTCTTTTCAATAATTTTAACTTTCTTTTTTAAATCAACGCAAATTTCTTTTCCCTCTTTCTTTCTAAATTTTATTACATTTTCAATTAATGCAAATAATTCTTTTTCCATTTTCTTATAGTCGTTTTTTGATAAGTTACTTTCAGAAACTTCATATGATCCAGGCAATGTTAAAGCAATTTTTAATAAATCTGTTGAGCCTATTGAATTCATTTTTTTTAATTCTTTTATGTAACTTTTAATATTTTTACTTACAAGTTTAGCTTTCTTATTCTCCTTTTTTATATCATTAGTTATCAAAAGTTCAATTTTACCTCTAAATAATTTTTTACCAATAATTTTTTTTAACTCAAATTCCTTTTGTCTTAGAGCATAGGGCAACTTCAAATTAAGATCAAGGTATTTACTATTAAGACATTTGAGCTCAAGCGTGTGATTAATCTTCCCCGTTGAAATTATACTTGAGCAATAGCCCGTCATGGATTGTATCATAAGAAATGATTAATATTAAAAGCAAATATATAAATTGATTTTAAGTTAGTTTGTTTCATCTTTTTAATTATTTAGATTATATATACATTTGTTTTAGTTCTAAACCCTTATTATTTCAAAAATGAAATTTAACACAAAAACAATTCATGGCGGTCAACATTTGGATCCTGCATTCGGTTCAGTTATGGCGCCCATTTACCAAACATCAACTTATGCTCAAAAAAGTCCTGGAATACACAAAGGATATGAATACTCAAGAACACACAACCCAACACGAACAGCTTTGCAAAATTCATTTGCAAGTATTGAAAACGCAAAATATGGGATCGCTTTTTCATCAGGATTAGCTGCTATTGATGCCATAATGAAATTATTTAAACCTGGTGATGAATTAATAAGCACAAATGATCTTTACGGTGGAACTTATCGACTCTTTTCAAAAGTTTTTAAAAATTATGATATTAAATTTCATTTTACTTCTATGTTTGATTTAGATGAAGTTGAAAGTTATATAAATGATAAAACAAGAATCATTTGGGTAGAGACTCCAACTAATCCCATGATCAATATTTTTGATATAAAATCACTTTCTGATATATGCAAAAAATATAATATTCTTTTGGTTGTAGATAATACATTCGCATCTCCTTATTTACAAACACCGATAAATTTAGGGGCTGATATTGTTATGCACTCAGCTACAAAATATCTGGCTGGCCATAGTGATGTAGTTCTTGGCGCATTAATGTTAAATGATGATGATTTGGCAAAAAGATTGTATTTTATACAAAATGCTACTGGTGCAGTCCCTGGACCACAAGATTGTTTTTTGACCTTGAGAGGTATTAAAACCTTACATGTAAGAATACAAAGACATTGCGAAAATGCTAGAAAAATTGCACATTATCTGCAAGATAATCCTAAAGTTGAAAAAGTGTATTGGCCAGGCCTACCTTCACACAAAAATCATTTAGTTGCAAAAAACCAAATGTCAGATTTTGGAGGAATGTTATCATTTCAGATAAAGAGATACGGGAAAAAAGAAACAATTTCATTTTTAGAAAAGCTTCAGTTATTTACTCTTGCCGAATCTTTGGGAGGAGTTGAATCTCTATGTGGTCACCCTGCAACAATGACACACGCAAGTATTCCAAAGGAAGAAAGGGAGAAATCGGGTGTTACAGATTCTTTGATAAGATTAAGCATCGGCATAGAAGATGTTGAGGATCTAATTAATGACTTAGAACAAGCTTTTTTATGAAATTCATAATTTTTGCAAACTAATTTATCAAAATAAAAATTTTAAATACCTAATTTTAAATAATATTTATTTTAGTATAGTTAATAGCAGTAAAATATAATCACATGAAAGATAAAATTGAGGGCTTTTTAAATATTGTTAGGAAAAGAGATGGGCATGAACCAGAATTTATGCAAGCTGTTGAAGAAGTTGCAGAATCTGTAATCCCATACATTATTAATAGAGACATATATAGAGGTAAAAATATTCTTTTACGAATGTGTGAACCTGAACGAGTGATAACATTTAGAGTTTCTTGGATTGATGATAAAGGAGAAATTTGGGTGAATAGAGGATATCGTATTCAAATGAATTCTGCAATTGGACCATATAAAGGCGGCCTTAGGTTTCACCCATCTGTTAATATGAGTATACTAAAGTTTTTAGCTTTTGAACAAGTTTTCAAAAATAGTTTGACCACCTTGCCAATGGGTGGAGGTAAAGGAGGGAGTGATTTTGACCCAAAGGGAAGAAGCGACAATGAAATTATGAGATTTTGTCAAGCATTTATGACTGAATTGTATCGTCATATTGGGCCAGACACTGATGTTCCAGCTGGTGATATAGGAGTTGGCAGCAGAGAAATTGGCTTTTTGTATGGGCAATATAAAAAAATGGCAAATGAATTTACAGGCGTTCTTACAGGAAAAGGAGTAACATGGGGAGGATCATTAATTAGGCCAGAGGCCACTGGATACGGGACAGTTTATTTTGCTCAAGATATGCTTGCTTTACAACAAAAAGAAATAAAGGGTCTGACCGTTGTTATTTCAGGATCAGGAAATGTTGCTCAATATGCAGCTGAAAAAATTATTGATTTCGGAGGCAAAGTTTTGACGATGTCAGATTCCTCAGGCTATATTTATGATGCAGAAGGAATTGATAAAAGAAAATTGAATTTCATCATGAAATTAAAAAATATAAAACGTGGAAGGATAAACGAATATGTAAAAAAATATCCAGAATCTAAGTTTTATAAAGCTGCAACTCCGTGGTCTGTTCCTTGTGAAATCGCATTGCCATGCGCGACGCAAAATGAATTAAATTTAAAAGATGCTAAAACACTTGTGAAAAATGGTTGTATATGTATTTCTGAAGGTGCAAATATGCCTTCTACAAAAAAAGCTGTTAAATTTTTCTTGAAATCTAAAATATTGTATGGACCTGGCAAAGCATCTAATGCAGGAGGGGTAGCAACTTCTGGCCTAGAAATGACTCAAAATTCATTGAGGTATAATTGGTCTAGGGAGGAAGTTGATGAAAAGCTCAGAGAAATTATGTTAAATATCCATAATTCTTGTTTAAAACATGGAAAGGAAAAGGATGGATATATTAATTATGTTAAAGGCGCAAATATTGCAGGATTTGTTAAAGTTGCTGATGCAATGTTAGCTCAAGGGGTTATTTAGATAGATAAAATACATATTATAATGATATATTTGTCGTTAGTATTAGACAGTTGTCAATTCTATGCGTTTTTCATTTTTGATTCTATTCTTTCTGTTTAACTTTTCCCAATCTCAGGAAAACTACTATAATAATTCAGCTAATAATTGGCAAACATATTTTTCATATTCTGAAATATCAGATTCTCAACATGAAAATAACACTATTTTTTTCTCTTCTGACAATGCATTATTCTCTTACAATTTTTTGACCTTAGAATTAGATTCATTTGACACTTTATTAGGCCTATCGGGAGATAAGATTTCCACTTTCTTCTTTTCAGAATTATATAATAAAATTTTAATAGGCTATGAAAATGGGCTAATACAAATTTTAGACCCTTTAGAACTTACCGTAATAAATATTCTGGACATTAAAAATAAAACTACTATTCCCTCAAATAATAAAAGAATAAATAATTTTTACTCTCATAACAATACATTCTATATTTCAACTGACTATGGGATTTCAGTCTTTTATCTAGAGCAACTTGAGTTTGGGGATACCTTTTATATTGGGAATAATGCTGGATATTTAAAAGTTTCTAGTACTGTTGTTAATGAGCAATATATTTATGCAAGTTGTCTTGAAAATGGAGGCATAAGAATGGCAAATTTAGATCAACCTTTGATTGATTACAATAATTGGTCACAAATTTACTCTGGAAGTTTTGATAATTTAATTAAAACGGGAAATGGCATTTATTTCAATGATTCAAGAAATATTTATAAAATAACTAATGGCTCAATAACAAATGTAAAGTCTTTTAATAACGACATTTTAGATTTTAAAGAGGATAGTTTGGTATTTACATTAACTTTTGAGGAAAAATGTTTATTGTATGATCAAACATTTACAAATCCTTTGATTATAGTTGATAACAATGAAGAAAATAGCTTTAATACAGGACTTTTTGCTGATAATAGGTTATATATAGGAAGTGAAGAAAATGGTGTTTTGGTTTATAATAATTCTGCTTCTGAAGCTGACGCATCAATTTACCCTAATGGTCCGCTTGAAAACAATATTTTCTCTGTTGAATCTAAGGCAAATCAAACTTGGGTAACATTTGGAAATTATACAGAGTATTTTAATCCGAGTCCCTTGAATTACTCAGGAGTTAGTAGACTTGTAGAAAATAATTGGAATAATGTAGAATTTGATAGCTTACCTGAAAATTCTGTTAATTTGAACAAAATATCAATTAATCCGTTTAATAATAATCAAGTTTTTATAAGCTCATTTCATGGAGGTCTACTTGAATTTAACAATAATGAATTTCAGCTTTTTGATGAATCAAATAGCGATTTAGAATCTTTAACCCTTGCCAATAATTCAAGCTATCAAAGTATAAGAATTAGTGATACAGGATTTGATAGCTCAGGTGTTTTGTGGATTTTAAATTCCAAGGTTGACAGTCCACTAAAATCATTTGACTTTAATACTGGCTTGTGGGATAGTTATGATTTTACACCAATAATACCATCCGGATTAGATGATGAGCTTGGGTTTAGTGATATAGAAATTGATACATATGGTACTAAATGGATTGGAGGATTGAGGTCTGGTTTAATAGGCTTTAACAATAGCACTGGTAGTATTAAATTGAAAAAAATTAATAATGAAGAGCAAGTAAATTTACCTTCAAAAAACATTAAATCATTAGCCATTGATAAAAACAATCATTTGTGGATTGGAACAATCCAAGGACTAAGGGTATTGTATAATACTTCAAGCTTTTTTGACTCAAACCCGGTTACTCAGCAAATTATAATTTTAGAAGATGGATTACCGAGAGAATTGCTAGAACAACAATTTATTACTGACATTGAGGTTGACGGAGCTAATAACAAATGGGTTGGGACGATTGGGTCAGGCGTATTTTATTTTTCTCCAAATGGTCAACAAACAATATATCATTTTACAAAAGAGAATTCACCATTACCGTCAAATAACATTAATGATATAGCTATTAATGAGGAAACGGGTCTTGTTTTTTTTGGTACAGACAAAGGTTTAGTAAGCTATGGCACAGGTAGTTCATCAACAAATGAAAGTTTTTCTGAAACATTCGTATATCCAAACCCAATAAGACCCGGTTTTGATATGCTAAATAAAAAAATTAAGATTTCTGGATTAACGGATAATTGTAATATAAAAATAACTGATATCGAAGGTAATTTAGTTGCCGAAGCCCAGTCAAAAATAAATAGAAGATATAATAATTTTAATTTAGAAATTGATGGCGGTACAGCTTTTTGGAATGGTAAAAACATGCATAACAACTCTGTTTCATCGGGTGTTTATCTTGTTATGTTGTCTGATTTAGATAGCTATGAGACAAAGATTTTAAAAATTATGATTATAAGATAATGGTAGTTTCAACATCTGCGATTGTAATAAGTAAACTAAAATATAAAGACAATGATTTAATTTTAAAATTGTTAACTCGTGAATTGGGTGTTTGTAGTTTTTTAGTAAGGAACCCGGCTGGTAAAAAAAGAAATAAAATTATAAGTTATTTTCAACCATTATCCATTTTAAATATTGAGTTTGAAAATCGAAATAAGTCAAATCTTAATTATTTAAAAGATGTTGAAATTAAATATCTTTTCAGGTCAATTCATGTTGATATTAAAAAGTCTGTGGTGGTATTATTTATCTCTGAAATTCTTAATAAAATTTTAAACTTTCAAGAAAAAGACGAATTATTGTTTGAGTTTATTAGTGACTCCCTTGTATTTTTTGATAAAAATGATTCATATAATTTTCATTTAATTTTCCTGATTCATTTAACTAAGTATTTTGGTTTGTTTCCACAAACTGATAATATTGAAGGTTTATATTTTGATTTAGAACAGGGTGTCTTTAGTTTTGAAAAGCCGCCAAAACATCACATAACAGGATCCAACTTAGATATATTTAAGAGACTTTTAGGCATAAAATTTGATCATATTGATAACATTAACATTAGTAATAATATAAGAAGAGATTTGATAGATGACATCATTACATATTATAAATATCATTTTGAGTCATTTAGTAATTTGAAATCAATTGATGTTATTAGAAAAACTTTGATATAGTTTTGAAAATATTTTTATTCTTATTTCTGTTTTTTTTTGGGATAAATTTTTCTCATGGAAAAACATTATTTTACCTACAAGACACCATTTCCCAGTTTAATAAAAATGATATTAGTTACTTAGTTGAGGAGCTGGACGAAGTTTTATTATCACCTTCTAAATTCTTAGAGCCGTCAAGAGAAATTTCCAAAAAAGTTGTCTCAATATATCAAAGCACAGTTGAACTGGCAAACCCCAAAACTAGTGCTGATTTGTTAGAAACTACTGGGAATATTTTTATTCAGAAAAGCCAATTGGGAGGGGGTAGCCCAATAATTCGTGGATTTTCAACTAATAGACTTGTAATTTCAATAGACGGGGTCAGACTAAATAATGCAATATACAGAGGTGGAAACATACATAATGTAATTTCTATATCTCCAATGACAATTGAAAATGTTGAAGTTATTTTGGGGTCTGAGTCGGTTTTATATGGAAGTGATGCAATTGGTGGGGTAATGAATTTTTATACAAAAACTCCAGTTCTATCAGAAATCTCAAATAAGAGGATTAAGTCTAATATAAATTCCAGATATTCTACTGCTGCATCTGAAAAAATGTATCATTTTGATATTACATATAGCTCAAAAAAAATATCATTTTTGTCTAGTATTACCCAATCCTCATTTGGAGATTTAAAGATGGGTAGTAATGGTCCCTATGATTATTTAAGAGAAAATTATGTAGTTGCTTCTAACGATGATGAAGATGTTATTATTGAAAATTCTGATTCAAAGATTCAAAGATTTACAGCTTATAACCAGTTGAATCTGATGCAAAAGATTTTTTATCAGCCAAATGAAAATTTAAAATTTGATTTTGGAATTCATTTCTCTAAAACTAATAATATTCCTAGATATGATAGGTTAATTATTGAAGATGAAAATGAAGGCTTTATTTTTTCTGAATGGTATTATGGACCTCAAAAATGGTTATTAGTTAATAATCAAATAACTATTAATCCAAAAAATAAAAATATTTTTGATTTAATGAAAATTGGTACTTCTTTTCAGAATTTTGAGGAAAGCAGAAACAGCAGAAAATTTAGTGAAAGCAACTTAAATAATCGTCTTGAAAATTTAGATATCTTATCATTAAATATTGACCTGCTAAAAGATATAAATTATAAATCTAATATAAAATACGGAGTTGAATTTATTCATAACGGCCTTGAGTCCACAGGAAAAAGTACTGATTTAGATAATGGATTGGAAAGTTTAATTTCAACAAGATATCCAAATAATTCTTCTTTAAAATCCTTTGGTGCGTATGTTAATTTTAAAGATAAAATAATTCAGGATTTATTTTTCCACTCAGGATTGAGATTTAATTTTTCAAAGCTCAAAGCTGACTTATCTCAAAACAATGATTATTTTGATTTTGCTTTTGGAAATGTAAGTTTGAAAAACTCTGCACTTGTTGGTGGAATTGGATTAAGTTGGTTAAGAAATAATAATAATGTTTGGAAATTAAATATAAATACGGCCTTTAGATCTCCAAATATTGATGATTTAGCCAAGGTTTTTGATTCTGCACCGGGCAATGTATTGGTTCCTAATACCGAATTGGAACCTGAAAGGTCACTTGGATTTGAACTAGGAAGCTATTTTAAGACTAGCAACAATATTGAATTAGATTTTTCGTCGTACCTAACGTATTTATATAATGGAATGATTAGAAGGGACTTTGTATTAGAGAATGGTTTGACTGAGATAATTTACGATGGATCTTTATCACAAATACAAGCTCTTCAAAATAGTTCTAGATCACTTATTTACGGTTTTGAATTTGGAATGAAATGGCCACTTAGTCAAAATTTAATTTTAAAAACGCAACATAATATGATTACAGGATATGAGCTTAACGAATTGTCATTTTCATTTCCTGTAAGACATATTCCGCCCAATTACGGAAATTTTCATGTTGTATTTAAAAAAGGTAGGTTAAACTTAGATGCTTTTATTAATTATAATTCTGAAATTCCATTTAAAGACCTAGCAGAATCAGAAAGAGCCAAAGCATATTTATATGCTCTTGACAATAATGGAAATCCTTACTCTCCCTCATGGTACACTATTAATTTAAGAACTAAATATTCATTTTCAGAAAAGATTAATTGTAGTTTTTCGTTTGAAAACATTTCAGACAAACTTTATAGACCATATTCCTCAGGGATATCTGCACCTGGATCAAACTTTATTTTTTCATTGAATTATGCCTATTAAACTTTCAAAAGATGAGAAGGTAATTCTTGAAAAAATGCGATCATATTGTATGTATCAAGAGAGATCTATTCAAGAGGTTAAAAAAAAACTTACTTGCTTACAAGTAATTTCTAAAACTAAATCAAAAATTATTAATCATCTCATAGACAATGACTATTTGAATGAAGTGCGATTTGCCAAATCATTTATACAAGGAAAATTGAGAATAAAGAAATGGGGAAGAATTAAATTAAATTATGAGCTAAGGATAAGAGGTGTTAAAAAATTTATTATTGATGAGCAAATCAATAAAATTTCCAATGATGATTACTACGACTATTTTAATGAATTTTCAAATAATAAAATTAAAATTTTAAAAGGTTCAAAAGATCAAAAGAAAAGATCATTTATCAATTATTTTACATATAGAGGCTGGGAGAACAACCTTATTTATGAAAAATTAAATGAGATTAATTAAAATGAATATTTAATCTCAGCTAATGAATTAAATCCTGGCATTGGCACGAGATTAGTTTCTGAATATTTAGCATCTAAAATATTATTTAATACTACTGTTAAAGTAAATTTGTCAAAATTATAAGAAGATCTTAAATCAACAACAGAGTATTCCTTCTTGTTTATTCTCTCAGCTTTTTTGTATGCTAAAGTATATGAAATTTTTTCATTAATCTCAGATATGTATGTGGCAGTAATTTGATTTTTCAAAGAATTTAAAGCGTATCTAGAAAAAGTAAAATCAGTTTCTAAAAGATTATCGTCAATATTACTAAAGCCGATATTAATACTTTGTTTTCTAAAATTGCCCAAATAGAATTTATACCCCATATTTAATTCAAAACCATTAGTTATTATTTCCCTAATATTATTTGCCTGCCATGGGTCAGATTCTTCGTTCTTTACATAATCAATAATATTTGATGCATCTCTTTCATAAAGAGATATATTAATATTTAAATTATTTCTCATATACTTCAACCCGATTTCTTTGGTTATGGCTTTTTCTAGCTTTAATTCTTGGTTACCTATCGTTGTTGGACTACTATAAAATAAATCTGTGTAAGTAGGAATCCTGTAAGTATATCCAATATTGCTATAGAGTTTAAAAAATTTATTTAAATTAAAACCAAAGTCAATACCAGGGTAAAAGAAAAAATTCTTAAAGAAATTACTTTCAAAATTTAATTTTTCAGAAATATCTGAAAAGTAACTTAATGCAAATCCAGGTGTAATATCAATTTTTTTAGCAGCAAACTGAATTTGTTGTTCCAAAAATAAATTTATCATTGTCCTGTCTCTTTGCCCTAAATTATTACTAGATAAAAAAACTTTTGAAATGTCAAATCCAAATCCAATAGATCCAAGCGAATTTTTTTTATTTGCGTTTATATCTATTCCTATTTTATTTGAAATATGTAAATTTCTATAAACAGAGGGATCATGCCTTAAGTAAACATACATGTCTTGATTTCTTTTCCAATAAAGTTTAGGTTTAATTGTCAAGTCGTTCTTTTCATAGGATGTGCTAATGCCAATTAAGCTAGCTTGCGTTTCTTCATATTGATCAATTGCAGAAGGGCTTGCATAGAAGCCATTTGCACCAAATTTTCGTTCATTAAAAGCTGCTATTGCAGATATCTTGCGATCTTTTATTTTAAAATTACTTTTGATGAAAATTTGATTGTTTTTGAAGTCTGTATTATACCTATATCCGTCAGAATCTTTTCTTTTGAAGTTAAATATAAAGCCTAATTTTTCTAACTGATTTTCAACTGTAATTCCAAATCTATTTTGATTAAATGATCCTTTACTCAATCCCACAGAAATATTATTATTTATATTTTTTTTAGTAATAATATTAACAGCTCCAGTAAAAGCATTTTGTCCGTACATTCTTCCAGTGGACCCTTTGATAATTTCAATTTTCTCTATCACTTCCAGCGGTAAAGTCATATTCATTGTATGATGCCCCGTTTGAGGATCCTCAACTTTTATTCCGTCGATTAATAATAGTGTTTGATCAAATGATCCACCTCTTATATAAAGATCTGCTTGCATCCCTTCAGCACCTCTTCTTCTGATATCTAATCCAGCTACTTGCTGCAGTAATTCACTAATATTCGTTGCAGTACTTTTTTCTATTCGCTCTTTTGATATCGTTACAATATTGATAGAATTATCTAAATAGGGAATTTCAATTCTTGGACTTGATATTATTTCTACTTTTTCCAGTTGTATCCCCTTTTCAATCTGTGCAAATCCAGAACTCAAGGATAGGCTAAACACCAAAATTATAATCAATATTCTTTTCATTATTATTTTTAACAAATTCATTTTATTAAATGTACTTATTTGCACCTATTTATCAAACTATTTTTTTGTTAAATAAGTCCCTGAAATAATACATTTTTTAAGCTGATAAAAAACTATATTTATATAATGTTTGCTTTAATTGATTGTAATAATTTTTATGTCTCTTGCGAGCGGGTGTTTAATCCCAGTTTAAACGGCAAGCCTGTTATTGTTTTGTCAAATAATGATGGTTGTGCTATTTCTAGAAGTGATGAAGCTAAGAAATTAGGCGTTCCAATGGGGGCCCCAGTTTTTAAATATAAATCATTAATCAATCAGCATAATATTACGGTATTATCTTCAAATTATCCGTTGTATGCTGATATGAGTAATCGCGTAATGACAATCGTTTCAAAATTTATTCCTGACAGTGAAATCTATAGTATAGATGAAGCCTTTTTAAAGTTTGAAGGTTATCAAAATTATGACTTATTTTCCTATGCTTTAAAAATGAGAAGTGTAGTTTTAAAGTGGACAGGAATTCCTACTTCCATAGGAATAGCTCCAACAAAATCACTGGCAAAGATTGCAAACAAGATTGCAAGGAAGTTCCCAAGTCAAACAAAAAATGTATACATCTTAGATACAGATGATAAAAGGATAAAATCCCTAAAGTTTTTTGGCTTGAGTGATATATGGGGTATAGGAAGAAGGCTTTCAAGACGTCTTGAAAATATTGGATGTAATAATGCTCTAGATTTCATAAATTTACCCGAGTCATGGGTTAGAAATAACCTGTCAATAGTTGAGTTAAAAATTCAACAGGAATTAAAAGGTACTTCAAATTTAAATTTGGAGTCATTAAAAGTAAAAAAGTCAATAGCTACTACAAGGTCTTTTGAAAGGCCCATTTCCGATCTATACAAATTAAAAGAAAGGGTGTCAACATTTTCCCTTTCTTGTGCTGAAAAGCTGAGAAGACAGAATTCTCTTGCCAATGTAATTATTGTATTTATCAGAAGTAACTTTTTTAGAAAAGATTTGAAGCAATATTCTTGTTCAAAGGTTATTACACTTCCTTATCCAACAAATTCTTCTTTTATTTTAAATCAATATGCTTTAAAGGGAATTAAGGATATATATCGTTCTAAGATAGATTATAAAAAAGCTGGTGTTATAGTTTCTAGTTTAGTGCCAGATGACAATTATCAGCTTAGTATTTTTGAAAAACAAGACTACAGGCATAAGCCTTTAATGAAAACAATAGATTACATTAATCTGAAGCATGGAGATAAAATTAAACTAGCAAATCAGGATTTACAAAGAAAGTGGAAGATGAAACAAGAATTTTTGTCCCCTTGCTACACAACAAAAATTAGTGATGTAATTACAATTAAGTGAAAAAAAAGAATACATTAAATTTTTTTACGCCAAGTCATGGCAGATTAGAAGCAATTTTAATTAATGCAGGTATTTCTGCAGGGTTCCCTTCCCCTGCTGGAGATTTTAAGCAAGAAAGAATAAGCTTAGATAAAGAATTAATTAAGAATAAAGAAGCAACTTTTTTTGCTAGAGTTTCTGGGGAATCAATGATAAATGCTGGGCTAGAGGATGGAGATTTAATTGTTATTGATAGAAGTCTTGAGCCTACAAATAATAAAATTGCTGTATGCTTTATCGATGGAGAATTTACAGTGAAAAGATTACAGGTGAAAAAGAATAAAATTTGGCTAAAGCCAGAAAATACAAACTATAAAGCTATTGAAGTGAAGGAAGACAATGAGCTTATAATATGGGGTATTGTAACTAACGTAATCAAAAAGTTATAGAAAATAACTTCATTCAACAAGAGCAGTTACCTTATTGTTTTTTACTTCAACAGTTCCGGAGTTAATTTCGAGATGGTAACCTCTATCACCCTTTTTAAAAATTTTTTTTTGGTTATCATCTAGCTTAATATTACCATAAATCTTGATAGCTCCTTTTTTTAGATTGGATACTATGGAAGCATGATTATTAAGCATTTCAAACTCCCCATTTACTCCAGGAACTGCAACAGATATGACTTCACCTGTAAATATTATTTTTTCAGGGGATATAATTTCTAAAACCATAGGAAATTATTTATACTTCAGCTAACATTTTTTCTCCTGCCTCAATTGCTTCTTCAATTGTTCCTTTTAGGTTAAAGGCAGCTTCTGGTAAATGATCTAACTCGCCGTCCATGATCATATTAAATCCTTTGATGGTGTCTTTAATATCAACAAGAACACCAGGAATTCCTGTAAATTGCTCAGCAACATGAAAAGGTTGAGATAAAAATCTTTGAACCCTTCTAGCTCTTCCAACAGCCTGTTTGTCTTCTTCAGAAAGCTCTTCCATTCCTAGAATTGCTATAATATCTTGTAGTTCTTTGTAGCGTTGTAATAATTCTTTCACTCTTTGTGCACAGTTATAGTGTTCATCCCCAAGAATTTCGGGGGTTAAAATTCTAGATGTTGAATCTAGTGGATCAACTGCAGGGTAAATACCTAATTCTGCAATTTTTCTTGAAAGAACTGTTGTTGCGTCAAGGTGAGCAAATGTTGTTGCTGGTGCAGGATCTGTCAAATCATCTGCAGGAACATATACAGCTTGGACGGATGTAATAGATCCATTTTTAGTAGAGGTAATTCTTTCCTGCATGGCACCCATCTCGCTGGCTAGTGTAGGTTGATACCCAACTGCAGAAGGCATCCTTCCAAGAAGTGCAGACACTTCTGATCCAGCTTGAGTGAATCTAAAAATATTGTCAACAAAAAACAATACATCTTTTCCTTTTCCTTCCCCAGCACCATCTCTAAAATATTCTGCAACTGTTAAACCAGAAAGGGCAACTCTGGCTCTAGCTCCAGGTGGCTCATTCATTTGCCCAAAAACAAAAGTAGCTTTGGATTCTTTTAATGCTTCTTTATCAACTTTACTTAAATCCCAGCCTCCATTTTCCATAGATTCCATAAAATCTTTACCATAGTTTATAATACCAGATTCTAGCATTTCCCTAAGCAAATCGTTACCTTCTCTTGTTCTTTCACCAACTCCTGCAAAAACAGAAAGGCCACCATGTCCTTTTGCAATATTATTAATAAGCTCTTGAATTAAAACAGTTTTACCAACACCCGCACCTCCAAATAATCCAATTTTACCTCCCTTGGAATATGGCTCAATTAAATCAATTACTTTAATTCCTGTAAATAAAACTTCAGTTGATGTAGAAAGGTCCTCAAATTTTGGTGACTCTCTATGAATGGGCAATCCGTTATCACCGCTTTTAGGAAGATCGCCAATTCCATCAATGGAATCTCCAATTACATTAAACAGCCTTCCATTAATTTCTTTTCCAATAGGCATTTTTATTGGATTATCAGTAGCAACAGCTATTGCTCCTCTACTTAATCCATCAGAGGAATCCATTGCAATTGTTCGAACCATATTTTCTCCAATATGCGCTTGAACCTCTAAAACAAGCTTACTGCCATCTGCTTTTTCAATTTCTAGTGAGTCATAAATTTTTGGCAACCCAGAACCTGATTCAAATTCAACATCAATTACAGGTCCTACTATTTGTGCAATTTTTCCTGATTTCATTTATTGGTGAGATTAAGATTTAAAAGAATTATTAAGTGGCAAATATAATTTTTTTATAAAAAAAATTCAATAGATTTTAAAACAAATAATAATGTGTTATAAACAAAAAAAAGCCTGGATAAATCCAGGCTTTTAGTTTCTAGTTTGTTTGTTTTAAAACTATATTCCGTCAGGGAAATTTGTTGGAAAATCACCAATATTTACTCCTGACTCAGAAAGGTTAGATCCCCAAACTGCATCAATAGCTGCCATCATTCTTTTAGCAATTAATGCGTTTCCTCTTGCTGTTGGATAGTAGCCATCTAGACCAAAGAATCCACCAAGTGCATAATCACTGGTCATTGTAAAGGTATCCATTGTAATTCCTGTAGTTACCACTTCTTCGTACAAAGCTGCCAAATCAAATAATGCCCATCCATCAGGAAT
>NTKO01000022.1 GCA_002457735.1 Bacteroidetes bacterium MED-G13
AAACTAAAATAGGCATAGAGAGAATAGAGCCACCACTTCCAATTATTCCTAAAACTAATCCAACTATAAAAGCTCCAATGTATCCTAAAACGTGTAATATTTCCAAAGCAGATCACTTGTCATTAATTGTTAATATAAAACTAATATTTAAGACACTGATTACCATTTTAAATATATTTGTATTTCAACTTTATACTTGTGAGATTAATTTTTTTCATTTTTATTTTATTTATTCAATTTTCATTTTCACAAGATTATAATATCACAAAGATTGAGATCAAATCCTTGGACACAAATAATATTGATGATAATTCATTTTCACTCAACAAGTTTTCACCAAAAGGACTAACTAGTAAACCCCCAAAGCAATATTTTAGTTATGAGATAAATTCGGATGGAAATAATAATAATAATGATATTGATTTATCCAAAAAGAGCAATCTCGTTAAACCTACCTGGAAAGTAAGACAAGATTTTTCTGAGGGTAATAATAAAAACTCAGACTCAAATCGTGATTTTTTTCTAGGAAATATCGAAACTAGATCTAATTATGTGATGATCAAATGTAGAGATCATGAATATGTAGATGGTGATAGAATTAGGCTTATGTTAAATGGATCTGTTATTCACCCAAATATCATTTTGAGTTCTGCTTATTATACAGTCGATATTGATTTGGAAGATGGTTATAATAATATAGATTTTATTGCGCTAAACGAGGGCCAATCAAGTCCAAATACTGCACAGTTGGTTGTTATGGATCAATTCGGAAATGAAATATCAAATAAAAGCTGGTTGCTTTCCACTGGCTATAAGGCAAAACTTGTGATATTTAAGAAATAGTCTTAATTGTTAAGCATGACAGGCATAACTAACATAATAAGCTCTTCACTTTCAGAATAACCGTCCATTGGTCTTAAGATACCAGCTCTATTTGGAAGGCTCATTTCCAGTTTCAAATCATTACTTTCAAGATTATTTGTCATCTCAATTAAAAACCTTGAGTTGAAGCCAATTTCGATATCATCACCAACATAATCACATGTTAATCTTTCTTCAGCTTTATTACTAAAATCAATATCTTCTGCTGAAATATTAAGTTCAGCTCCAGCTATTTTTAATCTAACTTGATGTGTTGTTTTATTTGCGAAAATTGAAACCCTTTTTAAGGAGCTTAATAATGTAGATCTTCCAATTGACATTACATTAGGATTTTCATTTGGAATTACTGCTTCATAATTAGGGTATTGACCGTCAATTAACCTACATATGATTGTCATTTCTTCTAATTCAAATTTTGCATTTGAATTATTATATTCAATAGTTATTTCGTGATCAGAATCAATTATATTCTTTAATAAATTCAATGGTTTTTTTGGCATTATAAATTCAGCTGTATTCGAAGCATTAATATCAGACCTTGAATATTTCACCAGTTTATGTGCGTCTGTTGCAACAAATGTTATTGATTCTGTTGAAAATTGAAAAAATACTCCACTCATTACAGGTCTCAAATCATCATTTCCTGATGCAAAAATACACGAGTTTATAGCTTTTTGTAAAACCCTACTTGAAATTTGAGTGGTAGATGGATCATCAAGATTGACTGTTTTAGGAAATTGATCTCCTTCAGCATAAGCAAGTGCATATTTCCCATGACTAGAGCTAATCTCTACAATATTATTTTCTTCAACCGTAAATGTTAATGGCTGTTCTGGAAATGTTTTTAATGTATCAATTAAAAGCTTAGAAGGTATTGCAAATTCACCTTTACTTGTACTATCAACAGTAATTGATGATATCATTGTTGTTTCAAGATCACTTGATGTAATAATTAGTTTTGAATTATCAAGTTGAAATAAGAAATGGTCAAGAATCGGAATCGTGTTGGAAGAATTAATAACTCCACCAAGAACCTGAAGTTTTTTCTGCAGTGAATTACTAGAAACTATAAATTTCATAGGATTTATGATTTAAATACAAATATATCATAATGGTAAAATATTAATAAATAAACTTATTAACATAGGATTATTCAACTGTTAAATATAACCGAAACACTATCATATATTTTTAACCCCAGCAAAGTTGCAGCAGTTCCAACATTATCAGGATTACTTTTGTAAATAGAAATTTGTAAATAGTTGTTTGTATTAAATATAATTAATGCTTTGCCTTCATCACTTCTCTTATCTTCAGTAAGATTAAAGTTAATTATATCAGAGTAAGATGAATATATTTGGTTAAATTTATAATTCCTAGCTGATATTTCAAATTTTCTTCCTTTGCCAATTTTATCAAAAAAAGATTTTTTAATATTTGTAACAACATTTCCAAAGTGATCAATATAAATAATGCTTGAAATTATTTGTGTATTTTCAGAATTTACAAATGGTTTTAAATTTTTAATATTTCTTAGATTATTAATTTTTTTACCTACAATTTCAGGTTTTCCGCCCATGGACAAATGACATGCAACTTTTGTAAAAGTTTTTAGGCTAGATTCAATTGGCCTTAATTCACTAAGAATTGAAATTTCATAAATTTCTTGGAAATTTATGTTTTGAGACAAAATACTCATGACTCCATTATCAGAGGTTACAAAAAAATGATTGTCAAGTTTAACAATGATGTGTTTTTTTTGCTCATTTTTTTCTGAATCCACATCAATAATATGTACAGTATTTTCTGGGAAAGATTTATAACTATTTTCAATAATATAAGCAGCTTCCATAATATTAAATGGAGAAATATTATGAGAGATGTCAACAACCCGTGACTCAAGATTATTGCTATAAATTTCACCTTTCATCTGAGCAACAAACTGATCTTTATTTCCGAAATCTGTAATTAATGTGATAATCGACATTAAAATGTTAATATTTATTGGGTTAATATAGGCTGTAATTTACGTAATTTAGGAAAATAAACGTTTAAATTTAATCATGTTAATATCATTTTGAATTGCAAGAAAAAATTATAAAAATTAATAAAGTAGATCCAAAAGATTTTTTTGGCCCACAGGATAGAAATTTAAAAATCATCAAATCTAATTTTCCTGATTTAAAAATTGTTGCCAGAGGAGACCAAATTAAAGTTTACGGAAACTCTAATGAATTATCTGATTTTGAAGAAAAGATTCATAAAATAATTAATTACTATTCAAGATTTAATAATATTGAGGATAATTTAATTACATCATTAGTCAATAGTCCTGATATTGATATCGAAACCTCAAAAAAAAGTTTTTCTCCAATTTTACATGGTGTAAACGGAAGGATAATAAAAGCTAAAACATTTAACCAAAGAAAAATTGTTGATAGTATTGAAAATAATGATTTAGTATTTGCCGTTGGACCTGCAGGCACTGGAAAAACCTACACTGGAATTGCCTTGGCAGTAAAAGCTCTTAAAAATAAAAATGTAAAGAGAATTATTTTAACAAGACCTGCTATTGAAGCTGGTGAAAATCTTGGTTTTTTACCAGGTGATTTAAAGGAAAAATTGGATCCTTACATGCAGCCTTTGTATGATGCTTTAAAGGATATGATTCCTTCAGAAAAACTAAAAAAATATTTAGATGATGAAATTATTCAGATTGCACCATTGGCTTTTATGAGAGGTCGGACGTTAGATAATGCATTTGTAATTCTTGATGAGGGTCAAAACACGTCTAGTTCTCAAATGAAAATGTTCTTAACAAGAATGGGTAAAAACGCCAAATTTATTGTTACTGGTGACCCCGGTCAAATGGATTTGCCTAAAGGAATTTCAGGCATTAATGAGGCTATAAAACTTTTAGATGGAACCAAAGGAGTTGCAATTGTAAGTTTAGACGATTCTGATATTGTACGAAATAAACTTGTTAAAAAAATAATTGAAGCATATAAAAATACTCCTAATAAATGAATAACACTCTAACAAATGCTAAGTTTGAGTTTAAAGGACAGATTAAATTTTATCGTGGTAAAGTAAGAGATGTTTACTATTTAAAAAACGATTACATAGTTATGGTGGTAAGTGATAGAATATCAGCATTTGATAATGTAATGCCAAGGGGTATACCATACAAAGGTCAAATATTAAATCAGATTTCTATTGAAATGATAAATCAAACATCAGAATATGTGCCAAATTGGTTTATAAACAGTCCTGATCCAAATGTTTCTATTGGTCATTTGTGTGATCCATTCAAGGTTGAGATGGTAATTAGAGGATATTTAGCAGGACATGCCTTTAGAGAGTACAAAAAGGGAAAGAGATTAATTTGTGGAGTTAAATTACCTGATGGACTGAAAGAAAATGACATGCTTCCTGATCCAATTATAACCCCAGCAACTAAAGCTGAAGCTGGTAAACATGATGAGGATATAAGCAGAGAGGATATTATAAAAAACAGAATTGTTTCTGATGATGATTATATGATTTTAGAGAAATATACTAGAAAACTTTTTTCTATTGGCCAGAAAATAGCAAATGAGAGAGGGCTTATTTTAGTGGATACTAAATATGAATTTGGCAAAACAAAGAGTGGTGAAATTGTGTTAATTGATGAAATACATACTCCAGATTCATCAAGATATTTTTATAAAGATGGATATGATGAAAGACAAAATCAATGCTTGCCTCAAAAACAATTATCGAAAGAGTTTTTAAGGCAATGGCTTATTTCGAATGATTTCCAGGGTCTTGATGGGCAAATAATCCCACAAATGGATGATAAATATATTGAAACAGTTTCTGAAAGATATATTGAGTTATATGAAAAAATCATTGGAAAGAACTTTAAAAAATTAGAAATTAATGATATTCAAAAAAGAATTTCTGTTAATACTGATGAATATTTAAAATCCTACTTATTATGAGTAATAAAAAATATTGGAAGGAGAATGTAAAGTATGTGTTGATTTTATTGTTTTTTTGGTTTTTATTTTCTTTTCTTTTTGGAATTATATTAAAAGATTTTTTAAATCAATTTACAATTGCAGGATTTAAGTTAGGTTTTTGGTTTGCTCAACAAGGCTCTATTTATTCTTTCGTAATAATCATTTTTATTTATATGTTTCTTATGAATAAACTAGATAAAAAATATGGTTTTGATTAGTAATTTATGAGTATTCAAACTTGGACATATATTTTAGTTGGATTTACTTTTTCAGTATACATTGGAATAGCAATTTGGTCGAGAGTTAAATCAACAAAGGAATTCTATATTGCAGGCGGTGGTGTAGGAGCATGGGCCAATGGAATGGCTACTGCTGCAGATTGGATGAGTGCAGCCTCTTTTATTTCCATGGCAGGAATCATTTCCTTTGCAGGTTATGACGGAGCTGTTTATCTAATGGGATGGACAGGTGGATATGTTTTATTAGCACTTTTGTTAGCGCCTTATCTTAGGAAATTTGGAAAATTCACTATTCCAGAATTTATTGCTGAGAGATATTATTCTCAGAATGCAAGATTAGTTGCCGTTTTTTGTGCATTAATTGTTTCATTTACATATGTAGCAGGACAAATGAGGGGGGTTGGGATAGTCTTTTCTAGATTTTTAGAAGTAGATATTAATACAGGGGTCATTATTGGGATGTTAATTGTTCTTTTTTATGCTGTATTAGGTGGGATGAAAGGAATTACATATACTCAAGTTGCTCAGTACTGTGTTTTAATTTTTGCCTTTATGGTTCCTGCTATTTTTATTTCCATTCAAATGACAGGGAATCCCATTCCACAATTAGGTTTTGGAGGTGAGCTAAGTGATGGTTCTTCAATGTACCTTTTAGACAAATTAGATAATTTAAATACTGAGCTAGGTTTTAATGAATATACAGAAAACACAAAACCATTGATTGATATTTTTGCAATAACCTTGGCTTTGATGGTGGGAACTGCAGGACTACCACATGTAATCGTTAGGTTTTTTACAGTTAAGAAGGTCTCAGATGCTAGAAAATCAGCTGGAATTGCTTTATTATTAATTGCAATATTATATACAACAGCTCCTGCTGTAGCAGCTTTTGCTAGAACAAATTTACTTGATACGATTTCTACTAACACCTATAACGAAATTCCACAATGGTTTAAAAAATGGCAGGATACAGGGTTAATAAAGTTTAATGATTTAAATGAAGATGGAATTATTAACTACACCAATGATGAAAATAATGAATTATATGTTGATAGAGATATAATGGTACTTGCAAATCCTGAAATAGCAAACCTGCCAAATTGGGTTATTGCTTTGGTTGCAGCAGGTGGATTAGCTGCAGCATTATCAACTGCGGCGGGATTACTCTTAGTCATATCTGCTTCAATTTCACATGATTTGATAAAAAGAGTTATTTACCCAAAAATCTCTGAAAAAGGAGAATTGATCATCGCAAGATTATCTGCTTTTTTTGCAGTATGTATTGCAGGATACTTTGGGATTAACCCACCAGGATTCGTTGCTGCAGTTGTTGCCTTGGCTTTTGGACTAGCAGCTGCATCTTTTTTTCCAGCTATTGTAATGGGAATTTTTTACAAAAAAATGAATAGAGAAGGTGCTACAGCTGGAATGATTGCTGGTATAAGTATTATGCTGTTTTATATGCTGAAGTTTAAATTTGATTTTTTTGGAGGAGGAACGAAGGAAGATTTTTGGTTTGGTATATCCCCAGAGGGATTTGGTAGTATAGCAATGATATTTAATTTTATTGTTGCTTATTTTGTAATGATGATAACTCCTAAAACTCCTCAGCATATAAAAAAAATTGTTGATAACATAAGAGTTCCTGAAAATGAGTGATTACATAATTGATACAACCAATAAGTATATAGAAAATTATAAAAAATCTATTTCTGATCCTGAAAAGTTTTGGAGTGAATTAGCTAAAAATAATTTTAATTGGTATAAGGGTTGGTCCAAGGTTTTAGAATGGGACTTTGAAAAAGCTAAAATTGAATGGTTTAAGCATGCAAAATTAAATATTACAGCTAATTGTATTGATAGACATGCAAAATCAACTCCTGAAAAAACAGCAATTATTTTTGAGCCCAATAATCCAAATGAAAAATCTAAATCTTTTACTTATTTGGAATTGTTAAAAGAAGTTTCTAAAACAGCAAATGTTCTCAAATCAATTGGAGTCAGAAAAGGGGATAGAGTTTGTATATACCTGCCTATGATCCCCGAGTTGGCATTTTCTGTATTGGCATGTGCAAGAATAGGTGCAATTCATTCTGTTGTTTTTGCTGGATTTTCATCTGAGGCATTAGCCACAAGAATAAATGATTGTGAAAGTAATGTAATTATAACATCCGATGGATCATTCAGAGGCGACAAGACCATAAATCTAAAATCTATTGTTGATGAAGCATTAGAAAGATGTGACTCCTTACAAAAAGTATTGTTAGTAAAAAGAACTAATGAAGAGGTAAATATAATTCCAAAAAGAGATATACTTTTTGATGAAGTAAAATCTAAAGTTTCTGAAAAATGCAATCCTGAAATTATGGATGCAGAAGACCCCTTATTCATTCTTTATACTTCAGGCTCAACTGGAAAGCCAAAAGGCATGGTACATACTTGTGCTGGATATATGGTATATGTTTCTTATACATTTAAAAATATTTTTCAATATAAAACCAATGATATTTATTGGTGTACTGCAGATATAGGCTGGATCACAGGACACAGTTATATAATTTATGGCCCTTTGTGTAATGGGGCAACTACATTAATGTTTGAAGGGATTCCAAGTTATCCTAATTATAGTAGATTTTGGGAAATTGTTGAAAAATATAAAATTAATCAATTTTACACAGCTCCAACAGCTATTAGGGCTATTGCAAAACAAGGAAATAATTTTGTAAAGGGATTCGATCTTAGTGCATTAAAAGTATTGGGTACTGTAGGTGAACCTATAAATATTGAAGCATGGGATTGGTATTATAAAAATATAGGTAATTCAAAATGTCCAATTGTAGATACTTGGTGGCAAACTGAAACTGGGGGTATTATGATTTCATCCATTCCAAATGTAGTTCCTGACAAGCCTACATTTGCAACAAAACCATTTTTAGGGATTCAGCCAATTATTCTCTCAGAAAGTGGAGTTGAAATTACTGAATATGAAAAGGTTGGAAAACTATGTATTTCATTTCCATGGCCATCTATGGCTAGAACAATTTGGGGAAACCATCAAAGATATATAAACACATATTTTTCGGCTTTTAAGAATAAATATTTTACTGGTGATGGAGCCTACAAAGACAAATTAGGAAATATACGCATTACCGGTAGGGTAGATGATGTTGTAATTGTTTCAGGTCATAACCTAGGGACTGCACCAATAGAGGATGCAATAAATGAACATAATTTAGTAGCTGAATCTGCAATAGTTGGTTATCCACACGAAATAAAGGGAAATGCACTATATGGTTTTATTACATTGAATACAGAAAACTTTGATAAAAACACATTAATGATACAAGTCAATGAAATAATTTCTAAAAGAATTGGTCCGATTGCTAAACTTCAAAAAATACAATTTACCAAGGCATTACCGAAAACAAGATCAGGAAAAATAATGAGAAGAATATTAAGAAAAGTTGCAGCGAAGGATATTGAAGATTTAGGTGATATTAGTACCTTATTAAATCCAGATATAGTAAATGAAATAATATCTAACTCTCAGTAATTTCTTTTTCAATTATGGAAATCATGTTTGTATAATATTCTTTCATTTCATTGAAAACTAAATATCCAGGAGTATTATTTTTAATAATTCCTTTTAAATTTTTGATTGAAATTATACTCACCTCACTAACTTCATTATTTTTAATATTTAGATCTATTTCGCTTGAGGATATTTTGTATGAAAATGAGTGGTGAAATTCCGCATCTTTCAGATTATTATATTTTTTTTCATAGAAATATACATCATGACTTTTCAAATTATCTATTAAAACTTTCAAATTTAACTCCTCTTTAGCTTCTCTAATTACTGCTTCATCAATTGACTCTCCAAATTTAACATGGCCAGCAACAGAAATTATATCCCAAATATTTGGATTAATTTTTTTATTGATTGATCTTTTCTGAATAACTAAATTTCCTGAACTTGTGAATAACCAAAGATGAACTGTTGCGTGAGGAAAGCCTTTTCGATGAGCATCAGTTAGCAATACTTTTTTTCCAGTTTTTTTACCTGAGGAGCTGTAAATCTCAACAAATTCACTCATAAGACTAAAATATTTAACTTATGTTCTTGTTAAGACTATTTGAAATAACTAAAATTATCTCCAGATTTAATGTTTAAAACGGTATTATAAATCAGCTTAATTACATTCTCTACATCATTTCTGTGAACCATTTCAACAGTTGTATGCATGTATCTTAAAGGCAAAGATATTAATGCAGACGGTACACCTCCATTACTGTACGCAAAGGCATCCGTATCCGTACCAGTGTATCTACTGGAAGCAGATCTTTGGAACGGTATTTTATTTTTCTTTGCTGTTTTAATTATCAAATCTCTAAGTTTTTGTTGAACAGCAGGTGCATATGTAATCACAGGACCTTTGTTTAATTCACAATAACCTTGTTTTTTTTGGTTAATCATTGGGGTTGTTGTGTCATGAGTTACATCAGTAACAATAGCCACATTAGGTTTTATTGTTTCAGTAATCATTTCAGCACCTCGTAATCCAACTTCTTCTTGTACAGAGTTAGTAATATACAAGCCAAAAGGTAATTTATTTTTATTTTCACTTATTAATCTTGCAACCTCAGCAATCATAAATCCACCAATTCTATTATCAAGAGCACGGCAAACAAAATTATCTTTATTTAAAATATGAAATGGGTCAGGATAAGTGATAACACAACCTACATGAATTCCTAGCTTTTCAACATCTTTTTTGTTTTTGCAACCAACATCAATAAATATATTATCTAATTTTGGAGGCTCTTCTTTTGAAGCTAATCTTGTGTGAATTGCTGGCCAACCAAAAACCCCTTTAACTATTCCTTTGTCAGTATGAATATTAACAATTTTACTAGGTGCAATTTGATGATCACTACCTCCATTTCTAATTACAGAAATTAATCCTTTTTCTGAAATATAGTTTACATACCAAGAAATTTCATCCGAATGACCTTCAATAACAACCTTGTATTTGTGTTCAGGATTAATAATTGCAACAGCAGAGCCATATGTATCTGTTATAAATTTATCTGCATATGGTTTAAGATAATCCATCCATATTTTTTGACCTTCCCATTCATAACCAGTTGGTGACGGGTTGTTTAAATATCTCTCTAGAAATTCAATTGATTTTTTATTTAAAATAGTTTTATCTGCCATTTTTATTTTTTTACAATTATAAATGTAAAAATAATAATGATTTACATATTAATTATACATAATTTTACATTTATTGCTGATCCTTCTTCAATAATGAAAAGATTATTGCTTTTTACATTTTTTTTTATCCTTCAAAATATTACTGCACAGAATAATTTAGAAATTGGTGAAGATTATATTAGAATTACAGGGGATACAATTATTAAGGGGTCGATTCAATTAAGCGAAGTAATTCTTTTACCTAAAGCTCCTTACAGCAACTCTGATGAAATAAGAAATTATTTGATCTTAAAAAGGAAAGTTCTAAAGGTTTATCCGTATGCTGTACTTGCATCTCACAGATTAGATTCTTTAAATAAAAGGTTAAATAGATTAGATACTAGATATAAAAAGAAAAAGTATACAAAACAAATACAAAAATATTTAGAAAATGAATTTACTGAGGAATTAAAAAGTTTAAAGCAATCAGAAGGAAGAGTACTTATTAAACTAGTTGATAGACAAACTGGTCTATCAACATATGATATAGTAAAAGATCTTAGAAACGTAATAAAAGCTTTTTTTTATAATATAACTGCAAGTTTTTTTAATTTAAATCTTAAAGATAGATTTAATCCTGTTGAAAATATTCAAGACTACTACATTGAAGATATCATTCAGAGATCTATTAACAATAAACAAATTGATTATCATAAGCCAAATAAAAAATATGATTTATATAATTTAAAAGAAAAATGGGTAAAGTAGATCAAACTAATTTTAAGATGTTAGCAAAATGCTTTTATGGTTTTGAGGAAATACTTGCCAAAGAATTACTGAGTTTAGGGGCTCAAAAAATTCAAACTGGAAGAAGAAATGTAAGTTTTTATGGGGATAAGGGATTTATGTATAAAGCAAATTTAAGTTTAAGAACTGCATTGAAGATACTAAAACCTATTTCAGAATTTAAGTTTGGTGACATTAATAGTTTTTATGAAAAGATATATAATATTAAATGGGAGAGTTTATTAGGAGTTAACTCCGCATTCATAATTAACTCATCTGTCTTTCATTCTAAAATATTTAATAATTCAAAATTTACTTCTTTGAAAGCAAAGGACGCTATTGCTGACAGATTTAGAAATAAATTTTCTAAAAGACCAAATGTTGATGCAAAAAATCCTGATTTAAAAATTGATATACATGTTAATAAAAACACCTGTACCATTTCTTTAGATAGTTCAGGAGAATCATTGCATAAAAGAGGTTATAAAAAATATAATTCTTTTGCGCCTTTAAATGAAGTTCTTGCAGCAGGGTTAATTCTAATTTCAGGATGGAGGGGAAAGACTGATTTTTTAGATCCAATGTGTGGTTGTGGAACTATTTTAATTGAAGCTGCAATGATTGCTGGGAATATACCACCAAACCTACAACGTTCAAACTTTGCTTTTGAAAAGTGGATTGATTGGGATCAAGAGCTTTTTGATATTATCGAAGAATCTGTTACCAAAAAAATAAATAAAATTGATTGTAAGATTTTTGGATATGATATTTCTAACTCGATAATAAGAAAGTGTAAAAAAAATATTGAGGAAAATGATATTGATTTAAAAATCAAAGTTGAAACTAGAGATTTTTTTAAATCAAAGAAAACAAATAAAGATAGACTGCAAATTGTTGTTAATCCTCCATACGACAAACGAATCCCAACAGATTTTAAAAGCTTTTATTCAGAAATTGGGAACACCCTGAAAAGGAATTACGATAATACTAGTTCATGGATATTAACCGCAAACATGGAAGCAATCAAATATATTGGCTTACGAACTTCAAAAAGAATAAAATTATTTAATTCAAGTTTGGAGTCAAGATTTTTAAATTATCAAATCTATTCAGGATCTAAAAAGGAAAAATAGGGTTTATTTTTTTATAATTGGAATTAAGTAGGTTAGTGAATAATTAAAACCAAGTCCAAAATTTGAACCTTCATAAGTTCTATTAAATCCAGGTATATAAAAGTTAGATGTATCATTTTTGTTTTTCTGAGAAATTAAGTTTTTTAATTGTAATTCAATTCCAAGAAAAAGATTGTTTAAAATCTCAGTTTTTACCCCAAATCCAATTTCAATCCAATTAGCATTTAGACTTTCCAAATTGATTGTATCAGTACTTTCAAACTCACCCCAAAGATCGCTGTAAATATTATAGATACCATATCTTAAAATTTTTTGATCAAAAGAACTAACTCCTATTCCAATACTAGAGTATATTAAATTTCTGAGCCCAACTATATTTCTATTCAATTTAAATTGTAAACCTAATTTTATATAATTTCCAGATATCTTTGAATCAACATTTGAATATTCAACTATTTTTTTTTCATTTCCAATTTCTGAAAAAAGAAACATCGACTCCTTAAATCTAATATCTGCATTAAATGAAATCCCATTGTATTCTTCTGAGCTGGCTGATCTGATTAATTTCTGAATATCTGTTCCTACTCTTAACCCATATTTTTTTAGAGAATCATTTAAAACTGTAGCATTAGCTTGAATAGCTAGGCAGCAAAAAGTTAGTAATGTGCTAATGAAATATTTTAACATGAGACTGATTTTCATTTTCGATTAAATTATTTTCAATAACATATCCTCCAATCCAGTTGGCAGGAACTGAGGGGTTTTCTGATGGGTCATTGGTTAAAAAGTTTAAAAGATTATAATTATTAATAAAACCACAAGCTTTTGAAATAAATTTTTGATAAATCTCATAATCAACATACAAATGATCTATCATACCACTAGGAACATTGTTTGTAAAAGAAAAATCTTTATAAAATTTAAAATTAGAAATAGCTTGATCATTTCTAAGCGGAATATTTATAGAATCGGTAGTTATCCCATTAATCTCGTTCATTAAGTTTAATTGTCCATCTTTGATTGCATATACAGCAAGATCTTCAACATTCTTTTTTACTTCGGTATTTTGCATGTCATAAAATGTAATTATTAACCTGGGTGTAGAATTTGTTGATTCTGGACATATATCATCACTTTCACAGCTTAAAATAAGTGAAATTAAAATCAAAGTATAAAATACCCTCATTCGTATATTTTTTCTAAAAGTACAACATTTTCTACATGATAAGTTTGAGGAAACATATCTATTGCTTGTGATTTAGTCAAATTATAAAACTCAGACAAAACATTAAGGTCTCGAGCTTGAGTAGCGGAGTTACAACTGACATATATAATTTTAGTTACGTTTGACTTAATTATTGATTCCACTACTAATTTATCCAACCCATTCCTTGGTGGATCAACAATGATAACATCAGGTTTTTGAGAAAGAAGGCGTCTTTTTTTTAATATCTCTTTTACATCTCCTTGTAAAAAAGTTGTATTATTTATGTTATTTGCTTTAGCATTTTTTTTTGCTGCAACTACTGCATCACCTATAACTTCTATTCCTATTATTTTTTTTGCATAGGAGGATAGATATATTGAAATTGATCCAGTACCACAGTACAAATCGTACACTATTTCTGATCCAGAAAGATTAGCAAATTTTTTTACAATATTGTAAAGTTTTTCTATCTGGTATGAATTTGTTTGAAAAAAAGATTTTGCAGAAATTCTGAAGTGATATTGTCCAATTGTTTCAGTAATATATTTTTTACCATGATAGCATACAGGTCTTAAATCATAAATAGTATCGTTTTTTTTCTTATTTATCACATATTGTAGGCAGGTAATTTCAGGAAATTGAATGATAATTTTATCAAATAGTTGTTTTATTTTATCGGATATTTTAAAAATTTGAAAGAAGACCATAATTTCTTTATTCTTTGATGTTCTTATCATCAAATTTCTCAAATCACCAGATTGTTTCTTTAGATCAAAAAAACTGATTTCTAATTTCAAAGAGAGGTCTTTCGTATAATTTCTGATTTTATTTGAAATATTTTCCTGTAAATAGCATTTATTGATATCAATAATTTTACTCCACATTCCAGATTTATGAAAACCAAGTGCATTTTTATTTTTAATTTCTTTTTGACTATTTATCTCTTTTTTTGTTATCCATCTTGAATTGCTGAAAGAATATTCCATTTTGTTTCTATAATAATATTGCTTGTCAGATTTAATGATTGGAAGTATTTTATCAACTTGAATTTTTCCAATCCTCATTAAATTTTGTAATACCTGATCATTTTTATATTTTAATTGATAATCATATTTCATATTTTGCCAATTGCACCCACCACATAATTTAAAATGAGAGCATTTTGGTTCAACTCTTAGTTTAGATTGTTTGTGAATTTTTATAATATCTCCTTCCGAATACGAAGATCTTTTTTTCCTAATATTTACATCTACAATATCGCCAGGGATTCCATATTTTGTAAATATGATTTTTTTGTCAATAGTTTTTGCAAATCCTTTTCCAAGAGACCCTACACCAGAGAGTTTTAGCTTTTGAAGGATAATGTTTTTCTTTCTTTTTCTTGACATAAGAATTGAATGAAATAAAAAATTTAATTATTAAATTTGAGCAAATTTAAAACATAAATACAGCAAAATGCTTTCATCCGAAGAAATTATTAAAACAGAACTTTTATATGGAGCTCATAATTATCATCCTTTGCCTGTTGTGTTAAAAAGGGGTGAGGGTGTTTTCTTATGGGATGTTGAGGGTAAAAAATATTATGATTTTCTTTCTGCATACTCTGCTGTTAATCAAGGACATTGTCACCCAAAAATAATTTCTGCTCTAATAAATCAGTCAAAAGAACTAACTCTAACTTCCAGAGCATTTCACAACAATATTCTTGGAGAATATGAAAAATTTATTACGAGTTTATTTGGTTATGATAAAGTACTACCAATGAATACAGGAGTAGAGGGAGGCGAAACTGCAATTAAATTAGCTAGAAAATGGGGGTATGAAATAAAAAAAATACCAAAAAATAATGCAAAAATTATTTTTGTTGAAGGAAATTTTTGGGGAAGAACACTAGCTGCAATTTCATCTTCAACTGACCCTTCAAGTACAAATGGATTTGGACCATTTATGCCTGGCTATGAAATAATCCCATATAATGATTTAAAATCCCTGGAAAACGCCTTAAAAGATCCTAACGTAGCTGGATTTATGGTTGAGCCTATACAAGGAGAAGCGGGTGTTGTTGTTCCTGATGAAAATTATTTGCCCGAAGCTTTCAAACTATGTAAAAAAAATAATGTTCTATTTATAGCTGATGAAGTACAAACTGGAATTGGAAGAACAGGGAAAATGTTATGTTGTGATCATTTTGGAATTAAACCCGACATATTAATTTTAGGTAAAGCACTTTCTGGTGGTGTGTTTCCTGTTTCTGCTATACTCTCATCTAACGAGATAATGCTAACAATTAAGCCTGGAGAACATGGATCAACTTTTGGGGGAAATCCATTAGCATGTCAAGTTGCAATTGCTGCTTTAAATGTTGTAAAGGAAGAAGAATTATCAGATAATGCGAAAATCTTAGGAATCATTTTTAGGGAAAAATTAAACAAGTACATTAATGAAAGTAAAATTGTTAAATCTGTTCGAGGAAAAGGACTTTTAAATGCTATTATTATCAATGATAATAATGATTCAAATATTGCGTGGAGTATATGCTTGAAAATGGCTTCTAATGGATTACTTGCAAAACCTACTCACGGAAATATTATTAGGTTTGCACCACCATTAATAATCAATAAAGATCAATTAGATGACTGTATTAATATAATTATTTCAGTGCTAAAAGAATTTGAATAAAAAAATATAAATTAGCATATCTAACTAACCAATTAATATGTCAAATATTTATATGGACAATGCTGCAACTACCAAGGTCAGGGAAGAGGTTTCTGATTCCATGATTTCTGTCTTAAAAAATAATTATGGTAATCCATCATCTTCACATTCATATGGTAGATCTGCTAAATCAATTATTGAACTTTCAAGAAATGAAATTGCAAAGACCCTAAATGTAAAAAATTCTGAAATCATTTTTACCAGTGGTGGGACAGAGGGAGATAATTTGATAATTAGAAATTCTATAAAATATTTAGATGTTAAGCACATAATAACTTCCAAGATTGAGCATCACGCTGTTACTCACACTGTAGATGATCTTCAAGAAAATAAAAAAATTAAAGTATCCTATGTCAAGTTGTCTTCTGATGGTACTATTGATTATGATGACTTAGAAAATTTATTATCAAATTCAAATAACAAGACCTTGGTCAGCTTAATGCATATCAACAATGAAATTGGAAATATTTTAGATATTTCTAGAGTAGCAGATCTTACTAAAAAATATTCAGCTTATTTCCACAGTGATACTGTACAATCTATTGGTCATTATGAAATGGATCTGAAAAAATATAATATTGATTTTGTTGTCGCTAGTGCTCACAAATTTCATGGACCCAAAGGTGTTGGATTTGTCTATATTAATAATAAAACGAAACTTGGACCTTTTTTTACCGGAGGTATGCAGGAGAAAGGGGTAAGGGCGGGAACCGAATGTGTTCATAATATTTTTGGTATGTCAGAAGCATTGAAACATTCTACAAATAATCTAAAAAAAGAAAAAACATATATCACGAAGCTTAAAAAATATTTTATCACAAAGCTTATTAAATTAAATCATAATATTACATTTAATGGTAAATCGAATGATTTTGATAATTCAACATACACTCTTGTTAACATTTCTATTCCCATCAAGAAAAATAACGCAGAATTACTTATGTTTAAATTAGATCTTAAAGGGATTGCTTGTTCTAAAGGCAGTGCTTGTCAGAGTGGTAGTGATTTGGGATCACACGTTTTAAGAGAAATTCAAAATAATAATAAAAACCAATTTATTTCTTTGAGATTTTCATTTAGTATTTACAACACAGAAAAAGAGATTGATGTGGTAGTTAAGGAAATAAAAAAATTAATCATTAAAAATCAAGACCCAAACTAAAATTAAATATTCTAGGAGTCAAATAGTTTGGAATACTATACTGCCTTTTGGTATATACATCTCTTACCCATGTATTTGTAATAGAGTTTTGGATGTTAAAAATGTTGAAAATTTCTAAACCAATAGAAAGCTCATTAATATTTTTTAAAAGTTTATTTTTTTTCAAGATATACGAAATCCCCAAATCTGCTCTTTTATAGTCAGGCAATCTTTTTCTGTACTGATATGGATCTGCATATGTGGGGGATCCTCCAGGAAGTCCAGTATTGTAAACAAGATTTATAAACATTTTTAGGTTAGGAATATTTGGCACATAATCTTGAAAAAGAATTCCAAATTTTAACCTTTGATCAGTCGGTCTGGGTATATATCCATTGTTAGCAATATTTTCCTCAGTTTTTAAGTAGCCAAAACTAAACCAAGATTCTGTTCCCTCAACAAATTCCCCGTTTATTCTAAGATCCATCCCATATGCATATCCCTTAGCAATATTATCTGCGTAATATCTAATTCTTACATTTTCTAGTGTATATGGATTTAAGTTTGTTAAATCTTTGTAATAAACCTCAGAGGCAAGTTTAAAAGGTCTATTCCATTTAATAAACTTGTATTCGTTAGCAAATACTAAATGGATAGATTTTTGCGCATCAACACTTGGATTAATTTCGCCATTTATGCCTCTTAATTCTTTATAGAAAGGGGGTTGATAATACAATCCATATTTAAAGTTAAATTTTAAATTAGAATTTGATTTAGGGACATATCCAATCTGGAATCTTGGACTAAATTTATTTCTAAATTTAGAGTTATTAACGTTCCAAAAATGGGATCTAATTCCAAAATTATAATATAAAGATCCTTTACTTACATCTATTTCTCTTTCAATCTGAGAATAAAACTGCAGTCTTTTAATTTCAGTGTTTGATTTTGATCTAATGTTTTGATAAGGTACAATTGGTCCTTCATTTGGTTCGTAGGGTTGTTCAGCAAGATTTTGAATAAATGGGGGGTCAATTAAGAAGCCTGCTGAGTCTATTACTTCCCATTCTACAATTCTGTCAGAAATTTTTTCATTAGAAAACTTAACAGAGATTTCTAAGTTATTTTTATGAACTAATGCTTGTATTTTAGATTCAATATTAAAAATCTCTGCATTCAAATTATTCCTAGCATGATTTAATTGACTTCCAATTCCTTGGCTAAATTCCACATCTCCAAGATTATCACTTCCGATATCAGAATTTACAGTTGCAAGGTTATATTGTGCTAGAATATCAAAATACTCTTTTTCAGAGGTGTTATAAAAAGACGTTATCAAGTCTAACTTTATATTTTCGGAAAACTTATAATTGAATGATATACTGTTAAAAAAAGTTTTGTAGTTGTCTTTTTCGTTTCCATCAAAATAAACCACTAAGGCTTGAGGACTTTCAAGCGTTCCAAAATTCGTTTGACGGGTTATTGGTTTGAAACGGTAGTCATTTTCAGAATAATTAAAGAATCCACTAATAGAAAATTTTTCATTTACTTTTAATCTTGACAGATTTTGAAAATCAATAAATGATGGATTAAAATTAGATTTTGTCTCTTTTGCTTTGACTACCAATTCGTTATTTCTGTACCTGAATCCTAACAGGTTTGAAAATTTTTTATTTTTAGAGATATTTTCAAATGTGCTTGACATCCCTAAAAAATTTAATTTTACTGAATATTTATTTTCGTTGGGTTGTTTATATTTTATATCTAAAACAGATGACATTTTATCTCCGTATTTAGCTTCAAAACCTCCTGCAGAGAATTTGATATCATCTGTTAATTCAGAGTTAATAAAGCTGAGTCCTTCTTGTTGTCCAGATCTGATTAAAAAAGGTCTGTAAACTTCAATGCCGTTAACATATACTAGATTTTCATCATAATTACCACCACGAACCGAGTATTGAGTACTTAACTCATTATTTGTATTAAATCCTGGTAAAGTTTTAAGAATATTTTCAATACCGGCTTGAGCCCCAGAAATAGTCCTTATTCTTTCCGGGGAAATATTTAAAATGGATTGAAGTGTTTCTCTTTTTGAAGAGTTTATTATGACAGTAGATATTTGTTCAAAACTTTCCTTTAAAACAGGATTAAATTCAAATATCTCGTTAATATTCAGGTTTACTTCAATAATTACTTTTTTAAAGTTTATATGAGTAAAAACTATTTTTTCATTTAAATTAGATTCAATTTCAATTTTATAGAACCCATTGTTATTAGTTGTTGTCCCCTTATTATCACAAATAATATTAACATTTTCAATTGGATTATTTAACTCATCGAGAATAACTCCAGTAATTATCGATTTTTGAGCATAACAAAATATACCGTTTAATAAAATGAAAAAAATGAAGACATTTCTAATCATTATCAAGTTTTCTATAGAACGTTATTTCTTTGGCAGTAGTATTTCCAACATTATCTATAATTTCAACTTTTAAATTGTTAGTTATATTTTTTGTGTTAACACGATCGGAAAAATCATAAAAAAACAAATTATTTTTAATATCATACTCAAGTAATATCCATTTTTCATTGATCCATGCTGAATAAGATTTTATTCCAGTTTCATTATCATATCCTTTAATTTTAATTTTTTTTATGTTGGAATGCCATGCTAAATCTTGAATGTTTAAAAATTCCACCACGGGTGGTGAGTTATCTTTTTTTATGAAAAAAGAACCTAAAGTTTTGGCAGAGGCTTTTAAAAATCCATTTTCAAATTTATTCCCTAAAAAATCAAATTTATCATTTTTAAACCGTGAGATATATAATTGCTTTATTTCATTATCTCCAAGTTTGTATTCGATATCAAAAGTTTTTAATAATGGTATTGTGTCAGAATTTATTTTTATGGACTCTTTTCTTTCAATTACTTCTAGGGAAGTAGTTTGGTAAAAACTATTTTTTTTAAAAATCACATTAAACCATTTGCCTTTCATATTTTTTTCTCTATCCTTTTCAACAGTAAGAAAACTATCATTTGTTTTAATTGGTAGTGTTTCATTAAAGTTTTTTGAAATGATTATGGGAATTAATATTTCAGTAATATTTTTATTAAAATCATAAAGTAATATTTTGTAAAGATGCGTAGTTTTATCACTTATTGATTTCACTTTAAGTAAATCCAAAGATCCATCTCCTAAACTTCTATTATACATTTCTAAAGGATTATAAGAGGTGGTAAATAGCTTTTGTATTGTTAATTTATTTTTTTTAAATGCAGCATAATCAATAAAAGTATTGATATGTCTCCAT
>NTKO01000023.1 GCA_002457735.1 Bacteroidetes bacterium MED-G13
GGTAATCCTTATTCAACTTGGCTATTTGCAAATAAATCAACAACTAGTGCCACTAACAATCTCTTAACAGCAAATACTTCTGTTTTAGCTGAAGAGACGATATGGATTTGGGACTCTTTAAATTCAACCTTTATTACAAAGAATCAAGATGATGCAGCATTTAGAATTGCGCCAACTCAAGGCTTTTTTATAAAATCAGCATCCGGCGGTGGGAATTTTTCTTTTGCTGAAAATATGCAAACTCTAACAAGTCAAACCTATTATAAAAACTCTAATACTAATACTAGATTTGAAATAAATTTATTTGCTTCTACTAATGATTTTCAGAAAAATACAACTGTAAGATATATTAACAACAGAACAACTTCTTTTGATAATGGTTCAGATAGCTCTTTATTTGGCAATGATCATTTATTAATTTATACAGAATTAGTAGAAAATAATACAGGGAAAAAATTAGCAATTCAAGCTTTACCAAATTCAAATTTTGAAAACATGGTAATTCCTGTTGGAGTTAGTGTATCAGAAGGATCAGAGATTACTTTTAGCGCAGATGCTTTAAATATTCCTGAAAATTACAAAGTGTATTTAGAAGATAAAATCACTAATATAGTTACACGTTTAGATGAAGCTAACTCAGAATATATAGCCTTTATTGAAAGTGGTAATACAAACGGTCGATTTTATATTCATACTAAAACTTCTTCACCTTTAATTACAGATACAAATAATTTAGATACTATTAGTATGTTTATTACAGGAGATTCTAAATTAAGAGTTCTAGGTCTTCATGAAGGAAATGGTTCAATTTTAATATTCAATATTTTAGGACAAGAAATGTTTAAAACATCTTTTGAAGGAAACGGAGCAAATGATATAATATTACCAAAACTTGCCAATAGTATTTACATAGTAAAACTAAATACACAACACGGAACAATAAATAAAAAAATAATCATTCAATAATCTATTAGTTATATGCCTAAAGAGAATAAGAAAACTTCTCACAAAAAAGAGATTTCTAGAAAAGAAGCACTGAGTAAGATTGGAAAATATGTAGCTTTAACCTCCATAGGTACATTTACAATATTGAGTCCTAAAAAAGCACAGGCACAGAGTCCTGAAGCGCCTGGTAGTGGATGGTGATGTATGCAAGTAACTATTAGAACTAGAGGTATAGTTGAAACAGCTACTAGACCAACCTAAATTTAATGTAATTTATTAGCTAAATGAATAATGTAATGTATACATCTAATAAAAAAGGGAACTACATTTCTGCAATTCCCTTTGTGACCTCGGAGGGATTCAAACCCCCAACCTTCTGAGCCGTAATCAGATGCACTATTCAGTTATGCTACGAGGCCATTTAAATAATGGTGACAAATTTATATAATAATAATTTAGTGAAAGGAGAGATTTTGATTATTTCGAGTTATTAAAAACAATTACTAATTTTAAAATATGAATATAATTATAAGCTACTTATTAATAATTTCAATATTATATTTCCTTACGATGCCGTATAAAAATAAAATTGATAAAATGTTAAAAGAAATCAATTTATCAACCTTTAATGCCCTTTGGCTAGCATACGTTGAGGGTTTATTTTTTGGAGGAATTATTATGATAATAATTTTATAATTTTGTATCATGCAAATTGATCAAATTTATACCGCATGCTTGTCACAGGCATCTTATTTTATTGAAAGTAATGGAGAGGCAGCAGTAATTGACCCAATTCGTGAAATTGATTACTATTTAAATAAAGCTGATAGAACCAAATCAAAAATTAAGTATATCTTTCAAACTCATTTTCATGCTGATTTTGTTAGTGGTCACCTAAGTTTATCTAGAGCAACAAATTCCCCCATTGTTTATGGCCCTAAAGCAGACCCAAATTATGATTGCATAATAGCTAAGGATGGAGATTTTTTTGAAATTGGTAATATCAAATTACAATTTATACACACACCAGGCCATACACTAGAAAGCTCATCACTTCTGCTTTTTGATGAAGAAGGAAATCAACATTCTATCTTCACGGGTGACACTCTTTTTTTAGGTGATGTAGGAATTCCGGATGTAGCACAACGTTACAAAGGCTTATCAAAAGAAAAATTAGCGACTCTATTATATGAATCCATTAATAACAAAATTAAACCACTAGACGATGAAATTATAATTTATCCCGGTCATGGTGCTGGATCTGCGTGTGGTAAAAATATGATGAAGGAAACTGTTGATACTCTTAAAAACCAAAAGAAAGTTAATTACGCTTTAAACGGAAGTTGTAACAAAGATGAATTTGTTGAAAAGCTAATCAAAAATCTTCCTGATCCCCCTGCTTATTTCCCTGAAAACGTTAAATTAAATAAAAACGGATATGATGATATTGATAAAATTCTAATAAGATCGAATATTGCTATATCCATTGATGAATTCAAAAATTATATTTTAGACCCTAGCATAATTATTTTAGATACTAGAAGCGTAAATAATTTTATTAAATCCCATATTAAAAACTCTATATTTATTGGACTTGATGGTAGATTTGCTCCATGGGTCGGTGAAATTATAAAAGACATTAAAACTAAAATTATCCTAATATGTGATCGTGGCAGAGAAAAAGAAGCCATTACAAGACTTTCTAGAATTGGATTTGATAATTGCCTTGGATACCTAGATGGCGGAATGAAAAAATGGATTAAAAAAGGGAATGAGATTAGTAAAGTTAACTCGATAAGACCATCTGAATTTACTGATATTTTAAAGTTGAATAAAGTTAATATTTTGGATGTTAGAAATATTTCTGAACATGCAAAAAAACATATTGAGGGATCAATAAATATTCCACTATCAAAAATTGAAAATAGAAAAAATGAAATTTCTAATAAAGAAACTTTTCTTCACTGTGCGGGCGGGTATAGATCTGTTATTGCAATTTCAATTTTACAAAAATTAGGCTATAAAAATTTTAAAAATATTGAACAGGGCTTTAACGGAATTTTAGAGTCGGACTTAAATGAAAATTGTTACAGTTCAAGTCAACAGCTTGTATTATAAGCGAACCTAGCCGCAACCCATTTATTTTTATTTATACTATTTATAAATGTAAAGTTATACCTAATTAGTTCATCATTTATCAAGCCCAAATCATTTTCAAAAAAACCACTAATAATTAATTCTCCACCCTCATTAATTAATGTAGAGAAATTTTTAAAATTTTTAGAAAGCTTATCATAAGTCATATTTGATAAAATCAAATCATATAATTTACCTTGAAGTATTTTAGAATTTGAATTATGAACAAAAATTTTATCACAATTATTAAGCTTGATGTTAGACAATGTATTATTACAGCAATTTTTGGAAATATCAACTGCATCAATTTTTTTAGCACCTTTTATTTCAGCAAGAATGGATAATATTCCTGTTCCACATCCAATATCGCATAACATAAACTCTGAAATATTAAGCTCCAAAATGTATTTCATCATCAATTGAGTAGTTTCATGGTGACCTGTTCCAAAACTCATCTCAGGCATAATGATAATATCAAATTGTTTATTAGATTTTTCATGAAAAGGAGCTCTAACTGTGCATGAAGAATTTATTTCCACAGCATCAAAATTGCTTTCCCACCTTTTATTCCAATTTTGGTTTTTTATTTTCTTTTTGGTAAAAGAAATTTTAAATTCTTTAGAGTTAAATATCGATAAATCGAATATTTTTTTTTCTAAAAATAAGTGTTCTTCAATATAAGCAACTAAACCTAAGTCAGTTTCTTCAAACATTTCAAATTCTAGCTGACTTAGTTCAGCTAATAAAATTTCTACACCTGGGTATACAGGTTTGACAATAAAATTAATTGATATGTAAATGCTAGACATCAGCAGCCTCAACAATGGATTGAAAATCGGCAAATTTTAATGATGCTCCACCAATTAAACCACCATCAACATCAGCTAAATTAAATATTTCTACTGCATTTGTTGACTTTACACTACCACCATACAAAATTCTTATTGAGTTTGAAATTGTTTCATCAAATCTTTGATGTATTAGATTTCTTATAAATTGATGAATTTCTTGAATCTGATCTGGATTGGCTGTAACTCCCGTTCCAATTGCCCAAACTGGTTCATATGCCAAAGTAACTTTTTTTATTAGTTCAGAGGGTAAACTTAGAACTCCTATTTCAAGTTGCTGTTGAATTATATCAAAATAATTTCCATTTTGTCTTTGTTGAAGCTCTTCACCAAAACAAAAAATTACATTCATATCATTAGAGGTTGCATAATTTACTTTTTCAAATAGAATTTGATCAGTTTCACCAAATAAACTTCTTCGCTCACTATGCCCAATAATAACACAATTTACTCCAATGCTCTTTAACATCTCAACTGAAACCTCCCCGGTAAAAGCACCCTTTGAATTTTGATTAACATTTTGTGCAATCACATCAATCTGATGGGTATCAAAATGTTTCTTTAGCGGATAAAGATTTGTAAAACTTGGAGCAATCATTACATCAACATTGGATTTGTTAATATTTATTAATGCATTTGATAATTCTATTGAGTCATCAAGAGTCATGTTCATTTTCCAATTACCAGCAACAATTTTTTTTCTTTTCATCAACTTAACTTTACTCTTGGATCTAATTTAATATAAATTAAATCAACTATAATATTAATTAAAATAAACATTACTGAGATAACTAATACAGATCCCATTATGACAGGTAGATCTAGCATGTTTAAAGCATTAACAATTTCTTTTCCAATTCCATTCCAACCAAAAATAAATTCTACAAATACCGCCCCAGCTAAAAGTGAAGCAAACCAACCAGAAATTATAGTAACAACAGGATTTAAAGAATTCTTTAAAGCATGATCTTTAATTACATAAAATTCCGAAAGGCCTTTTGCTCTTGCTGTTCTTATATAATCCTGAGCCAATACATTTAAAAGCTCATTTCTCATCAATTGAGTTAGAACTGCCAGGGGCCTAATTCCAAGAACAATCGCTGGTAAAATTAAGTTCTTTAACTTCAGATTAAGTGATTCTCCATAGTCATCTAACTCATATAAACTTCCTGTCATATTTAGACCAGTGTACTCTTTTAAAATATAACCAAAAAACCAGGCAAATAAAATAGCACTAAAAAAAGAAGGAACACTCATCCCAATAGTACTTATAAATTGAATAAAAACATCAATTTTTGAATTTTTAAAAATAGCTGAAATTACTCCCAAAAATATTCCGATAACAGATGCAATTACAATTGATGCAATAGCAAGAATAATAGTATTAGGTAAGGTTTCAAATATTACATCTGATACCTTTTTACCCATATTTACATAAGAAGTACGTAAATAGGGATACTTTAAGTTTACTGAAAACGAATTAAAATGTAATAAACCAATTCCTGAATATTTTTTTTGATCGAAATAGGAATAATCATTTAATGCGTTGGAATGAAATGAAATGGGTGACAAATCATTTAAATATAAAAAATACTGTTTTGAAAGTGGCTGGTCAAATCCGTATTTTTTTTTAACAAGTTCCAGCTGTTCAGAGTTCTCATTTTGTCCTAGCATCATTCTTGCAGGATCTCCTGGAAGCACATTAAAAAGAAAAAAAATTATGGTAATTACTCCCATGAGTGTAAGCATGGAATATATTAGTTTATCGAAAATAAATTTTACCAATTATTTTAAATTTAAATTATCAAAATCATTGAAATGCTTCTTAGCTTTAATAGTTCCTTTTTCTAAAACAACTAAACCCGGATTGGATCTAACAATTGTCTTTAATACAGTTTCGTCACAGGTATAAAACGCAAAAGGTAAATCATTTTCTACACTAAAATTTTCACTGAATGCTTTTGAAGAAGAAGTCAATCCTATAATTTCATAATCATTATTGAAGGCGTCTGTTAATAAATCTTTAATTTTCACAATTGATTTTTTATTAATTTTTTCAAGATCATAAGAAATGATAACAATAACTTTGTACATATCAAGGACCTCATCAGTAAAATTAATTTCACCATCCTCTATTGAAAAATCGTATATAGCTGGCTCATAACCTTTCTTTATCAATCTTGTAGTGACATCAATAAATTCACCTTCTACACTAGGGTAATCACCTGTGTTAGTTATAATTTGTTTTTTATTGTCAATTAAAAATTCCCAATTGTATTCATATAAATCTTTTGGTGCATCTTCTGGGATTGACATTTCATCTTTTATATTATTTCCAACTTTATATGCTCTAAAATCTAGTAAGGGTAGATGACTTAAAACATTATAGGTAATAAACACACACACTATTAATGAAAGCGATAATGATGAAATTTGGAATTTCATTTTAAAAATTGGGTGGATGTACTTTTTATTGAAACACATAAATACAATCATAATCAGTAAAATAATATCCTTATAAAACGATTCCCAGGGAGTTAACTTTATAGCATCACCAAAACATCCACAATCTGTAACCTTGTTGAAATAAGCTGAGTACCATGTCAAAAAAGTAAAAAAGACAATCATTAACAATAAACTCCATAAAGTGTATTTTTTCTTAAAACCAATTAGTAGACTAACCCCAACTAAAACCTCAAAAATTACTATTGAAATTGCCATAGGCAATACTAACGGAATTAGGAATCCTAAATCTAATACTGTGGGCCCAAAATATTCTTCCAATTTGAATGAAAATCCAACAGGATCATTTAATTTAATCAATCCAGAAAAAATAAAAAGTATCCCTACAAAAAATCTAAAAAAATCTGTGATTAATTTCATTTTAAATCCATATGAATTAATGCAAAAATTGCATAATTAATAATATCCGAATAATTTGCATCAATACCTTCACTAACAATGGTATTTCCGCTATTATCCTCAATCTGCTTTACCCGTAAGAGTTTCTGCAATATTAGATCCGTCAAAGAACTAACTCTCATATCTCTCCACGCCTCTCCATAATCGTGATTTTTATTCATCATCAATTCCATAGTATTATTGATCATGATATCATAAAGGTCACTACACTTATTAGTGTCAAAATCAGGTGTCTCAGAAATACCTTCTTGAATTTGAATTAATGCCATGACCGAATAGTTAATAATTCCAATAAACTCATCACTTTGACTTTCGTCAATTTTTTGTGTTTTGTTTTGTTGTAAACCACGAATTCTTTGAGCTTTTATAAAAATTTGGTCAGTTAGTGATGAAAGCCTCAAAATTCTCCACGCACTTCCATAATCAACTAGTTTTTTTAAAAACAAATCCTTACATATTGAGGTGACTCTATTATATTCGGTAATTGTTTTTTTCACAACAAGTAATAATTTTACGTAAATTTCGATTAAAAATTTATAATCTTCAAACAATAAACTTTAATTTTTTATAAAAAATGACTTTAAATATAAGAGGTGAACTTCTTGATTTATCTACTCAAAAAGTGATGGGTATTTTAAATGTAACTCCTGATTCTTTTTATGATGGAGGTTATTACAATAGCAATGCAAAAATTCTTAAACAAGTTGAAAAAATGATTCGAGATGGTGCTACAATTATTGATATTGGAGGATACAGCTCCAGGCCAGGAGCTGATGATATCCCTGAAAAGATTGAACTTGATAGAGTTATTCCATCATTAAAAGATTGTAAAAAATATTTTCCTGAAACCTACTTCTCTATTGATACCTTCCGATCAAAAGTAGCTGAAGAATGCATCAATAATGGTGCAGATATTATAAATGATATTTCAGGTGGAAATTTAGATAATAATATGATGAAAGCAGTTGGAAAATATCAGATACCATATATAATTATGCATATGAAAGGGAACCCTTCAAATATGGTTAAAAAAGCTAAATATGATGATATAATTGGAGAATTAATCAGTTATTTTTCAAAAAAAATTGATGATGCTGCAAAATTTAATATCAAAGATGTGATTATTGACCCTGGTTTTGGATTTGCCAAAAATATATCTCAAAATTTTGAATTATTAAATAATCTTGATTTTTTCAAAAATTTAAAAATGCCTCTTTTGGTTGGATTATCAAGAAAATCGATGATCTATAAGACATTAAACATCAAACCTGACAAAGCACTTAATGGTTCAACTGTATTACAAACTATTTCATTAATTAAGGGAGCTAATATTTTGAGAGTACATGACGTTAAAGAGGCAATTGAATGCATAAAACTTATTGAGGAATTAAAAAAAAATTAATAGTTATATATTTGCAATAAATGGAGTTTATTACCGAAATACTTAATTTCTCTTTAGTTGATATTATTGATATTATATTAGTTGCAACTCTGATGTATTATGCATATAAATTACTTAAGGGTACAGTTGCCATAAATATATTTATTGGAATTATTCTTATATATATAGTTTGGAGAAGTACTCTATTCCTAAAAATGGGATTACTTTCTAGTATAATTGGTGGTTTCATGAGTGTTGGTATTATAGCTTTAATTGTTGTTTTTCAACCAGAAATAAGAAAATTTTTATTGATGATTGGTTCAACAAACCTTTCAAAAAAAGGGTCAATTTTTGAAAAGTTAAAATTCCTTAAAAATCAAAAGCTGGATAGAGATTCTACCAATATTTCTGCATTGATTAGTGCTTGTAATAATATGAGCAAATCTAAAACTGGTGCACTAATGGTAATAGAAAGAAATAATAAATTAAATTTTTTAGAAAATACAGGTGATGAAATGAATATTATGGTTACACAACCAATAATTGAGAGTATATTTTTTAAGAATAGCCCACTACATGATGGAGCAATAATAATCTCAAATAATAATATTAAATCAACTAGGGTTGTTCTACCTATTAGTAACGAAACAAAAATTTCAAATAACTATGGCCTTAGACATAGAGCAGCAGTCAGTATAACTGAAAAAACAGATGCTATTGCTTTGGTTGTTTCGGAAGAAAATGGAAAAATTTCATATATCAAAAATGGAAAGTTTATTAATTATTCAAACCTTGACAATTTATTAAACATAATTGAAAAGGATATAAGCTAAACTATAGTTTTTATTTTCTCTTTTCTGAGCTGAGTTCTATAAAGTTTTGAATAAGATCCGTCATTATTCTTCAATAATTCATTATGGTTTCCCATTTCAATCAACTTGCCATCTGACATGACAATAATATTATCTGAATTAATGATTGTACTTAATCTGTGAGCAATTATTATAGATGTTCTATTTTCAGTTATTTTTTTTGTTGCTTTTTGAATTAATTTTTCAGAAAGGGTGTCAATTGAAGATGTAGCTTCATCTAAAATCAAAATTTTTGGATTTTTCAAGTAAACTCTTAGAAAAGAAATTAGCTGTCTCTGACCAGTAGATAAACCTGCTCCTCTTTCTAATACATTATAATTATAGCCATTTGGTAATGAGGATATAAATTCGTGTAGCCCTATTTGTTTGGCAGCATTCTCAACTTCAGCTAATGAAATATTTTTATTGAATAAGGTTATATTATTATAAATTGTATCAGAAAATAAATGAATTTCCTGTGAAACAAATCCAATATTCTTTCTTAATGACTGTAAATTATATTCCTTAATATCAACTCCGTCAATCAATATTGAACCACTTTGACAATCATAAAATCTATTTAGTAATTTGATTAATGTTGATTTGCCTGATCCAGTTGTACCAACAATAGCATTTTTAGATCCAGGTTTAATAGACAAATTAAAATTATCAATGACAATCTTTTGCTTATCGTAAGAAAATAAAACATTTTTATAATTAATTCGACCTTTTAAAGAACTGGCATCAATCTTTCCTGAATTTGAAATTACAGAATTTGTGTCTAAAATTTTAAATACACGCTCTGCAGCTACCATGCCCATTAGTAAAACATTAAACTTGTTTGCAATTTGGTTAAGAGGTCTAAATAGCATAGGAATCATCATTATAAATGCCGTTAACTGACCAATTGATGAGCTGTTTTCTAAAACAGTATTCATACCTCCATACCATACTACTAATGCAAGAGTTAGTGATGAGAAAATCTCGGCGACTGGAAAGAAAATAGAATTGTACCAAACTGTTTTTAACCAAGCTTTTTTATGCCTTTCATTTATTTTTTTAAAACTCTCAAACTCATCATTCTCTCTAGCAAATTGCTTAACAATTTTCATTCCTGAGATTCTTTCTTGAACAAATGAATTTAAATTAGCTACCTCACTTCGCACCTCATCAAAGGCACTTTTCATATATTTTTGGAAAATTTTTGTGGCAAGTAAAATAAAAGGTAAGGAAATAAAAACAATAAAGCTTAGCTTTAAATTCATAGTCATCATGACAATTGATACAAATAACATTTTCATTAAATCTGAAATTATCATAAATAAACCTTGACCAAATATATCAGCAATTCTTTCCATGTCTGAAACAGCCCTAGTTATAAGAACTCCTACAGATGATTTATTAAAATATTCAACTGTAAAATTTTGAATTTTTTCAAATAATCTTATTCTTATATCGTAAACAATTGATTGACCCAACAGGCCAGCATTGTAAATAAACGAATAGTTGCTAATTACCTCCAGTGTTAACAATGTAAGCATTATAAATATGTAGGTGAGAAAGTTTTCAGGAGCAAATTGAGTCAAATTTTCATCAACTATTTTTTGTAAAATCAATGGTCTTAGTGCACCAAAAATAGAAAGGCCAAAAACTGAAATTAATGAAAATAAAAAAATTAATTTGTGTTTATTAACAAAGAGTATTAGCCTACGAAATAACTTAACATTATAGATGTTAGATTTTATTTTCATGAGTAATATATTTCTCTGGATATTTAATTCCTGTTAAAAATAATCCATGGGCTGGAGCTGAGGGTCCAGCATAGACTCTATTTGATTTTTTTATAATATTATTCAAATCTTTCAAGGTTGTTCTTTTAAGACCAATATCTAAAATTGTTCCAATTATTGACCTAACCATATTTCTTAGAAATCTATTCGCCTTAATTGTAAAAATAATTTCATGTTCGGTTACCTCAAATCGAAAATCAAATATTTCACATTCAAAATTGTTAACATTAGTTCTTGTCCTACAAAATGATTTAAAATTTTTATTTTTTTTTATTATTTGAGTTGCTGAATGAATTAATTCAAAATCTAATTTTCTTGAAAAAAAATATTTACTTTCCGGATTATGCACATCTTTCTCTTGAGTTATATAGTATTTATACTCCCTTTCTATTGCATCAAATCTAGCGTGAGCATCCTGTTTCATTTTGTATAAGTTTTTTACTAAAATATCTTTTCCTAAAAATGAGTTTAATTTAACTTTCAAGCCAAATAAAAGCTCCTGTTCCTCAAGGTCAAAATGTGCATACATTTGTGTTGCGTGAACGCCTGTATCGGTTCTACCAGCTGCGGTTAATTTAATTTGTTTTTTTAATAGTGTAAAAAATGCTTTTTCAATTGTTTCCTGAACAGTGACAGCATTTGGTTGGATCTGCCATCCATGAAAATTTGATCCATTATATGAAATTTCAATAAAGTATCTCAATCTATTTGTAAATTTGGAACAAATATATGTTTAAAAATCAACAGTTTTTAATTTGAAAAAAATCTTATTAATATCAGATACTCATGGATTTCTAGATGAAAAAATAATTAATCATTGTAAAAATTCTGATGAAATTTGGCATGCAGGAGATATTGGTAATTATTCATTAGTGGAATCTTTAAAGAAAATCAAACCGCTTAGGGCAGTTTATGGAAATATAGATGACCAGATTCTTAGAGATGAGTTTAATATTGACTGTAAATTTAGTGTTGAGCAAATAAAAGTTTGGATGACTCATATTGGTGGATATCCTGGAAAATACAATAAAAGAATATTAAATGGGCTTAAAGGATACAAACCAGATCTATTTATTTGTGGTCATTCACATATTCTAAAAATTATTCATGACAAAAAGCATAATTTTTTACATATCAACCCAGGAGCAATTGGAAAACATGGCTTCCATCAAAAAAGGACTATGGTTAGATTTAATATCGATAAAGGAGACTTAAATAATTTAGAGGTTATCGAATTTGACAGATAGGGTTATCTTATTCTATTTAAAGACCTAACCAACTCAGAATCCCTTTTAATAAATCTAATCGAAAGGTAAATTAGAAATGAACAAATAAAAGGATTAATTATAGCTAAATAAAGTAATATTTCCATAGTCATAGAAGGCATTAGAGAAACAAGATAATTTAATGAAAAATAAAAAAACCAAACAGTGTTCATACACATTAAAAAACTCAAACAGAAAGCGATTTTGGAAAGAAATAATTGTCTTTTTCTATTCTTAAAATATAAAATGGAAATAAAACATAATATTGATGTAATTAACGGAATATATGTTGTTATAAAAATTAATGAATTTAAAATAATTGAAATTTTTCTGTCTGATAAAAAGGGTAGGTTAATGATAACATTAAAACCTTCTAAATACCACTCCAATCCAAATAGCCAGTATGATAAATAAAAAATGGATGAAAGCAATAAAAATAAAGTCTGAATTCTCTGTATCATTAACATGTTTTATACAAATTTAACAGATTTAAAAAAAAATTTGGATCTATTTAAAATAAAGTTGTATACTTGTACTGAATTATTTTTATAATTCTCTAACCGTATACAATTTTTCCCTATTATTTAATCCAAAAAGTCAAAAATAAAAATTTATAATGTTTGAAATTTCAAAATTAAAAGAACAAAAACTTTCTGAACTACAGGAAATTGCAGAAAAGTTAAATATATCTAAATATAAAACTTTAAAAAAATTAGATCTGGTTTACAAAATTCTTGACCACCAAGCATCTAATCCTGAAAATGAAGAGAAAAATTCATCTGAAAGTAAAAAAGATAATGAAAAGAAAAATTCATCTGAAAGTAAAAAAGATAATGAAAAGAAAAATTCATCTGAAAGTAAAAAAGATTTTAAGCATAAAGAAAATAGATCAAGAAATCAAAAAAATAAACCTGTTTCTAGAAAATCAGTAAAAGAAAAATCTGAACCAAATGGTAATAAAGATAATAGAAACAGATACAAGGAGCCTGATTATGAGTTTGATGCTATCATCGAAAGTGAAGGTGTTTTGGATATAATGCAAGATGGTTATGGATTTTTAAGGTCTTCTGATTATCACTATTTATCATCACCTGATGACATATATGTTTCTCAATCACAAATAAGGTTATTTGGTTTAAAAAAAGGTGACACTGTACTAGGTAATATTAGACCTCCAAAAGAAGGAGAAAAATATTTCCCTCTTATTCAGGTAAATAAAATTAATGGCCTTGATCCAAAAATTGTTCGTGATAGAGTTTCCTTTGAACATTTAACCCCACTTTTTCCTAATGAAAAGTTTAATTTGGCGGATAAAAATAATACCATCTCCACTAGGATAATTGATTTATTCTCACCTATCGGTAAAGGACAAAGAGGTATGATTGTATCACAGCCAAAGACAGGAAAAACAATGCTTCTAAAAGATGTAGCAAATGCGATCGCTGCTAATCATCCAGAGGTTTATCAAATTATATTGCTAATTGATGAAAGACCTGAGGAAGTTACTGATATGCAAAGAAATGTAAAAGGTGAAGTTATAGCATCTACATTTGATAAAGAAGCAAATGAGCATGTAAGAATAGCTAATATTGTTTTAGAAAAAGCAAAAAGGTTAGTTGAGTGTGGTTATGATGTGGTAATTTTACTAGATTCCATAACCAGACTAGCTAGAGCCTATAACACTGTTCAACCAGCATCTGGAAAAATTTTAAGTGGTGGTGTTGATGCAAACGCGCTGCATAAACCTAAAAGATTTTTCGGTGCTGCAAGGAACATTGAAAATGGTGGATCTCTTTCAATTATTTCAACAGCGCTGACAGAAACTGGTTCTAAAATGGATGAAGTAATTTTTGAAGAATTTAAAGGTACTGGAAATATGGAACTTCAATTAGATCGAAATATCGCAAATAGAAGAATATTTCCTGCAATCGACTTAACATCTTCTAGTACAAGAAGGGATGACCTTTTACTTGACGAAAAAACCGTAAAAAGAATGTGGGTAATGAGAAAATATTTAGCTGATATGAATCCAGTTGAAGCGATGGAATTTATTAATGACCGTTTCAATCAAACTAAAAATAACGAGGAGTTTTTAATTTCAATGAATGGATAAAAATAAAGCTATTTTTTTAAGCTGCTCAAATGTTTAGTTAGCCTAGATTTAATATTTGAAGCTTTATTTTGATGTATAATATTTTTCTTCGCTAGCTTATCAACCATAGACTCAATTGAAGAAATCTGCTTTTGAGCATCTTTCTTTTTTTCAAGATCAAAAAACTTTTTTAAAACAGTTCTTGTAGTCTTATGTTGATATCTGTTACGAAGTTTCTTTGTTTCGTCACTTCTGATTCTTTTAATAGCTGATTTATGATTTGCCATATTTTAAATTTTTGTAGCCCGTAGGGGAATCGAACCCCTCTTACCAGGATGAAAACCTGGCGTCCTAGCCGATAGACGAACGGGCCTAATTATTTATTACTCGCGCGTGCAAAAATACAACTATTTTTAAATGTTACAACTTCTCAAATAAAAATGTTTGTGATTAATATGCCTTTGCAAATAAAACCCTTTGTTTGGAATGATTTCCAGAAAAAATACATGATCCTTCTTGCTGATTTTCCAAGGGAATGCATCTTATTGTAGCTTTTGTTATTTTTTTTATTTCATTTTCGGACTTTTCAGTTCCATCCCAATGTGCAGAAATAAATCCACCCTTTTTGTTTAAAACTTGCTTAAAATCGTCAAAATTATCTACTTCGGTAATGTTATCATTCCTGAACGTAAGTGCATTATCATACATTTTTTTCTGTATTTCTTTTAATAAATTTGAAATTTTTGAAACTGAATTTTCAATTTTTACAGTGTCCTTAGTCAAACTGTCTCTTCTAAGTATTTCTACTGTTTTATTCTTTAAATCTTTTGGACCTAAAGTTATCCTGATTGGAACTCCCTGTATTTCATATAATGCAAACTTTTCCCCAGGTCTTATATTATCACGATTATCAAACTTTACAGAAATATCATTTCTTAAAAAATCTGATTTTAACTTATCAACAACCTCAGAAATAGATGCTAATTCATCTTGATTTTTAAAAATTGGAACAATTACAACCTGAAATGGTGCAAGCATTGGAGGCAGCACTAAGCCATTATCATCACTATGTGTCATAATAAGTGCACCTAGAAGCCTAGATGAAACTCCCCATGAGGTAGCCCAAACATAACTTAACTTACCTTGTTTATTAGCAAACTTTACATCAAAAGCTTTAGAAAAATTTTGCCCAAGAAAATGTGAAGTTCCTGCTTGTAAAGCTTTTCCATCTTGCATTAGTGCTTCAATACAATAAGTTGTTTCGGCTCCTGCAAATGTTTCACTTTTTGATTTGATTCCTTTTAGAACAGGCATTGCCATATATTCTTTTGCGAATTTTTCATACAAATCATTAATCATTATGGTTTCCTTAATTGCCTCTTCCCTGGTTTGGTGAGCTGTATGACCTTCTTGCCACAAAAACTCAGATGTTCTAAGAAATAATCTTGTTCTCATTTCCCATCGAACTACATTAGCCCATTGATTGATCAATATGGGCAAGTCCCTGTAAGACTGAATCCAGTTTTTGTAAGTGTTCCATATTACAGCTTCACTGGTTGGTCTGACAATTAATTCTTCCTCAAGCTTTGCTTTTGGATCAACCCGAAGTTTGCCAATTTGATTTGGATCATTTTCAAGTCTATAATGAGTAACAATAGCACATTCCTTGGCAAATCCCTCAGCATTTTTTTCTTCTGCTTCAAATAAGCTTTTTGGAACAAATAATGGAAAATACGCATTCTCATGCCCTGTTTCTTTAAACATTTTGTCAAGGTAATGTTGCATTTTTTCCCATATGGCATAACCATAAGGTTTGATAATCATACAACCTCTGACAGAAGAATTTTCAGCCAAATTAGCCATAACTACAAGTTCGTTATACCACTTGGAGTAATCTTTATTTTTGCTTGTTAGTTTTTTGGCCATTTTTTGTAAATTGGCATAACAATTGATTTTTGTTATTAACAAAACTAGTTATTTTTTGATTGTTCATTTATTAAAATTTAAAATATGTTTAAAAAACTAAGTATTCCTATTACAAAAAAAATTTTTGCTTTTTTCATTTTAGTTTTTACATTTTCATGTGGAACCTATCAATATAATGGATATGTGAGTGACGGAATATATGAACAATTCTCAACACCAGTAAAAGATGAAGTTGCTGCAATTAATGAAAGTAAAGAGGAAAATAAGTATTACCAGTCTGTCTTCAATGAACTTGCAGAAAATTACAATCAGAAAGAAGATGAAGAAGAAATTTTTACAGACGTAGAAAATTACCAATCTTCTCAAAATGATAGTTTAAATAAAAATTATGGTTCATGGGGGGGAAATAAAAACTCCATAGAAATTAATTTTTACACATACCGTGATATTGGATTTTGGTCTAGATGGAGCTATCCAAATTGGATGTGGAATTACGGATATGGTTATGGAAATATATGGGGATATGGGTATAATAACTATTGGTCTCGACCATTCCCTTACTATGGCGGATTTTATGACCCGTTTAATCCATTTTACGGATATTATAATTCATTTTATTATGGATATGGATATCCATATTATTATCATGGATACACAAATCCCTACTACCATTTTAACAATTACAATTATAACAATTATTGGGGTAATAGCTATGCATTTGTTAATGGGAGAAGAGGATCAAGAAGTGCTATTTCATCACGTATCCCAAACCAAAATATTAGATTCAACAGCTTTTCTGCAAATATGGGTAATAGTAATCTTTCTAATAGGTTTGATAAAATTGAAGGTGTAAAAAACTCAGCAAGAATTAATCCAAGTTTTTACAATAAAACATACACTTCAAATTCAAAGTATGAAAAACCAAAAAGCGAGAAAAACAGCTATCAAAATATGAGTAAGCCAACTTCAAATTATAATAACTATAAATCTGATGACAGAGGTTCTAATAATTCAAAACCTAGTTATTCAAAACCTAGTTATTCAAAACCTAGTTATTCTAGACCAAGCTATAGTTCTCCATCCAGGTCAAGTTCATCACCTTCTGTAAAAAGTGGAAGATCTAAAAGATAATTATGAAAATCAATCATTTTTTTATTTTCCTTGGCATCTTAACTTCAGCACATCTTAATGCCCAGGACATTTATGATGCATTAGAGTATACCGAAAGTAATGTTTCGGGAACTGCAAGATTTAACGCAATGAGTGGAGCGTTTTCTGCTCTTGGAGGAGATATTTCTTCAGTTTTTTCAAATCCTGCAGGATCTGCTGTGTTAAATAATAATAATTTTTCATTCAGTTTAAGCTCTAATAATTACTCCAATGAAAATACCATATTAGGAACTTCTGAGAAAAAATCTAAAAATAATTTTGGCTTTGATCAAATTGGGGGTGCAATAATTTATAATAATATTAATCCAGAAAGCAAATGGAAAAAAATTGTTTTTGCTTTAAATTATAACAAAACAAACAACAATAATAACAGATTTGGAGTGAATAACTTTAATAACGAAAATTCAATTGATGGTTACTTTCTTTCTAATTCTGAGAATCTTAGACTGGATCAAATATCGGCTTACGAAGACGAATCTATCACGCAAGCATATGCTGAAATTGGAAGTTATTTTGGATATGCCCATCAACAAGCTTTCTTAGGTTACTATTCCTACATTCTAGAGCCTAATGAATATATTGATGATAATGTATTGTATTCATCGAATATTCCCGCTGGTAACTTTAGTCAAAGTATTGGCTCATTTACTAGAGGAAATAACGGAGTTTTCTCTGTTAACTTTGGATTTCAATATGACAAAAATTTATTTTTAGGAATTAATCTTAACAGCCATGTTATTGATCGTGAAAATGTCTATTTATTTAATGAAAACAACGAAAATAGCAGTAATAATTCTGTGAATGTTACGAATGTATACTTTGAAAATAGATTATCTACATATGGTGAAGGGTTTTCATTTCAACTTGGTCTTATTAATAAAATATCTGATATCTTAAGATTGGGTATTTCTTATCAGTCGCCAACATGGTTTGAAATATCAGAGGAATCTTCGCAATACATAGAAACAATTGTAACAGAGTCTGATAATCAAAGATTAGAAATAGTAAATCCGAATGTTATCAATATTTTTGAAGAGTACAAGATTAACACTCCATCAAAACTGACAGCTAGTTTGGCTATTGTTTTTAAAAATTTGGGGCTAATTAGTTTTGATTATTCCAATGAAAACTATGAAAACTTAAAGTTCAAGCCAGAAAGTGACTTTTACTTTTCAGAGCTTAATAACGCAATATCCACATCCCTTTCCAATGTAAATACCTATAGAGTTGGAAGTGAAATCTTAGCAAATAAGTTCAGTTTTAGAATGGGTTATTTCACTAAAAATTCCCCTTTCAGTTCATCTTTTAACTCCTTAAACAATAGTATTGACTCAACAGATGGTTTTTCCTTTGGAATAGGTTATAAAATGAAATATTCCTCTGTTGACTTTTCTGTTCAAAAAATAAGTATTAACAAAAAAAGAAACTTATTTGATACTGGCTTAACTGATCAACTGCATATTGAAAATAATAAAACACTAGTTAGTCTTTCATTTTCAACTATCTTTTAAAAAAGATTTTATCTTTTCAGGCTAAAGTGCGCTCTAAATCTTCTTGTTATATTTAAGGCAGGTATTTGATATTCAATAGTAAACCAGTAGTCTGTTGACGGCATTGGTCTTCCATTGTACGTTCCGTCCCATCCATCTCCTTGTGGATCCAGTTTTTTAAGTAGTTTTCCATATCTGTCAAAGATGTATATATCGGATGCTACTAGTCCTGGGTGTAGATCTGCCCCGATGATGTGCCATGTGTCATTATATCCATCTCCATTAGGGGTAAAGAATCTTGGATAATCTACCACTAATACAGTTGCC
>NTKO01000024.1 GCA_002457735.1 Bacteroidetes bacterium MED-G13
AACTGCTGATAATTCTTGTAAATACTTCTTAATTATATTAACATTAAAAGCATACAGGAAAGAGCAAATGATTACAAGTCCTGAGTAAAAATAATTTTGATCGGGGTTTAAATTCATTCCAGAGATTATGAGTTGATAAGCACCAAAAAATCCAAGTAATACTCCTATAATTTGTCTTTTTGTAGATTTGATTCCAAATAATACCAAACCGATAATAATTGTATTTAGTGGAACAATTGAATTCAATATTGAAGCCACAGAGCTATCAATTTCTTGCTCTGCAAAAGCAAATAAAAAAGCTGGAAAAAAACTGCCAACAAAAGCAGAAATGATTATCCATTTCCATTGTTTGAAAGAGATTTGTTTTAAACTACTAAAAGTGAAAGGTATTAATACTAAGGCTGAAATAATGATTCTAATTGAGCCTAACTCAATTGCTGTCAATCCAACTAACCCTTTTTTTATTAATATGAAGGAGCTTCCCCAAATAAATGAAAGTGCAGCTAAATAAAACCATTTATTCAGTTTCATTTACTCCTCCCAATTTACTGATTCAATAATTGAAAAAATATCATTTTTAACATACATAATAGAGGGATAGATAGAGTCATAATTTGACTTTTCGGTTAAGTTCATAGAACCGAATAAAAAATTGTTTATGCTATCAGTAACATAGAACTGTAGTGGAGATGCAACTGGACCACGCATTTCAAATACCTTAGCAAATCTCTTATTATCAGCAGAAATAAATTCCTTAACGCTTATTTGGTTAGATTTTTTTCTGTGGGGTTCTAAGAACATATAAAAATTTTGTAAACTTTCCTCAAAAGAGGATGTGTTTTCTAGTTGAATATCACTCAATATTATTTCAATTTTAATGTCTTTGTATATCAGAACTGTTTTTTCATCAGAAACTATTTCAAAAGAAGAATATGCATTATTAAAAATGAAATTTAATTTTGAAGACTCGTTAGAAAAGGTATCATACATTGGTTTTTCAAATTCTAATCTTAAAAAGGCTTTTTCCCTTGGAAGATAACTTGGTTCATCACAAGAAAAATGAAATAATAATAGACCAAATAGAAATAATATTTTATGTAAGGATTTCAATAGTTTTAGGCAATTGGACTAAAAAGGAAGATCATCATCCACATCAACAACATCTACTTTTGGTTGCTGAATTTCTGGTTTCTTATTTACACTTTCATTAGCATTTACAACATCCTCATTTTTGTTTGACAGAAATGTAAACTCAGTACAATTAATTTCAGTGGAGTACCTGTCATTACCCTTATCATCTTGCCATTTCCTTGTCTTTATTCTTCCTTCAATGTAAACTTTATCGCCTTTTGAAAGGTACTTGTCACAGATTTCAGCAGCCTTGTTTCTAAGAACTATATTATGCCACTCTGTATTGGAAACTTTTTCATTTGTTTGCTTGTTTAAGTAAGTCTCATTTGTCGCTAATGGGAACCTCCCAATACAACCGCCATCTTCAAATCTATGAATCTTAACATCATCACCAAGATGACCAATTAACATTACCTTATTTAACGTTCCTGACATAACATATTTTATTTATCTAAATTTAACATTTAAACCGAAATTAAACTTAATTTGGAGTTATATTTTTCAAAAAATTTATGCATCAATCTTGACATTGGATATTTTTCGAAATTATCCACGTACAAACCTCCTTTAATTTTTGGTGCATCTGAAATTTTCCAAAACCTTGATTGAATTTGCAAATGTGTAAGCTTATGTTTTATAAAATTTTCATTTATTAATTCAATATTATCGGATGAAATTTTGAATTCTTCGTAAATCATTTTTTTTAAATCCATCAAACTAATGTTTGAATCAGATTTGAAAACCGGAAACTGATATAAATTAACCCATAATCCCCTATTAATTTTCTGAATAAGGTTCTTACTTCCATGAGTAAAAATAACATAATCAAAATATATAAATCTATTTTTATTTTTAGTTAATTTTTTTGGATAATCCGTACTCATAGAGAGTAAATTAGCTTTACAACTTCCTGAAAAAACACAAACATCACATTTAGGATTTACAGGCTTACAAATCATAGAACTATAATCCATTATTGCTTGATTATAATCGCCACACCTCTTATCCGGGATCAAATCTTGAGCAATTTGTCGAAAATATTTTTTGGATGAATATACATTTATGGGCTTATCGATTAAAAAATATCTTGATAGCATTCTAAAAACATTTCCGTCTAAAACTGCATTTTTTTCATCAAAGCAAATAGAAGATATCGCACTTGCAGTGTAATCTCCAATTCCTTTTAATTTTAATAATGTTTCATATTTTTTTGGGAAATTATTTTCTAATTCAAAATATATTTTTTTGGCGCTTTTATGCAGGTTTCTAGCCCTTGAATAGTAGCCCAATCCCTGCCAAGTTAATAAAACTTCATTTTCATTAGAATTTGCTAAAGATTTTAAATTTGGAAATTTTTTTATGAAATTTAAATAATACTTAGTTCCCTGTGATATTTTGGTTTGTTGTAAAATTATCTCTGAGACCCAAATCTTGTAAGGATCTTTTGATTTTCTCCAAGGAAGATCCCTTTTATTTTTATCATACCATTCTAAAATTAAGTCACTGAAATTCATATTATTTTGACTATTGAACAAGTAAATATTAGAAAAAAATTAAATTATAATCGTGATTAAATTGTTATAAAAATACATATATTTGCAGGCATTGTTGAATATTTAATGACAAAATAGAAAGATACATGACAAAGGCGGATTTAGTAAAAAATATTTCAAGCAAATTAGGAATTGAAAAGGTAGATGTTCAATTAACAGTTGAATCTTTAATGGACGAAATTATCTCATCATTAGAAAACGGTGAAAATGTTTATTTAAGAGGTTTTGGAAGCTTTATTGTAAAAAAAAGAGCGGAAAAAACTGCTAGAAATATAAAGAAGAATACAACCATCAAAATTCCCGCACACAATATTCCAGCCTTCAAGCCATCTAAATTTTTTGTCAAAGGAGTAAAGGATAGTTTAAAAATTAATTAAATACAAGTTTATGCCTAGCGGAAAAAAGCGTAAAAGACATAAAGTAGCAACTCATAAAAGAAAAAAAAGGCGTAGAGCAAATCGTCACAAGAAAAAAGACTAGTTTTATTTAGTTATTCAACCTAAGTTCTTTGAAATTAATTCATAAATAACGTTATAATGAAAGCTTTTATAACAAATGAATTTTCGTAAATAAATAGCATATAATGCATAAAATTAATAACAATGAATAAAGAATTACTGATTAGTTCTAGTTCAAACAATGTTAATTTTGCCTTACTTAAAGACGGAAAACTTATAGAATACCATAAAGATAACGACAATACAAAATTTTTAGTTGGTGATATCTACTTGGCAAAAATTAGAAAATCATTACCTGCCTTGAATGCAGCATTTGTAAATGTTGGTTACAAAAAAGATGGATTTCTTCACTATCATGATCTAGGCCCAAAGCTTGCCACTTTACAGAAATTTTTAAAAGGTGTAAGCACTGGGAAAATTAAAGATTATTCACTTGCAAATTATAAATTTGAAAGTGAAATTGACAAAGATGGTGCCATAGGAGATGTACTTAGTCCTAATCAATCTATACTAATACAGATTGTAAAAGAACCAATTTCAACAAAAGGTCCAAGAGTTACATCTGAATTGTCTATCGCAGGCAGATTTTTAGTCCTAGTCCCATTTTCTACAAGAATCTCAATATCACAAAAAATTGAGGATCCAAAAGAAAAAGATAGACTAAAAAGACTTGTTAAAAGTATCGCACCTAAAGGTTTTGGTGTTATTATTAGAACCGTTGCAAAAGGCAAAAAAGTTGCTGAATTAGACAGAGATTTACAAAATCTTTTTGGAAGATGGATTGCTATGTGTAAGAAAATTAGAAATGCAAGTTTTCCTACCAAAGTCATGGACGAAATGAATATTTCCTCTAAGATACTTCGAGATCTTTTTGATGAAAAATTCACTTCAATATTAGTTAATGACGAGGCATTACAAATTCAAATAAAAGACTATGTTCAAAAAATTGCTCCAAAAAAGGAGTCAATAGTAAAACTTTACAAGTCAAAAATTCCAATTTTTGAAAAGTTCGGCATTGAGCGCCAAATAAAAACATCATTTGGTAAAAACGTTTCAATGACCAAGGGATCATACCTAGTAATAGAGCACACCGAAGCGTTGCACGTTATCGATGTGAACAGTGGGAATAGGTCCTCATCATCAAAAAATCAGGAAGAATCTGCACTTGAAGTTAATTTAACGGCTGCAACTGAAATAGCCCGACAGCTCAGGCTAAGAGATATGGGAGGTATAATAGTGATTGATTTTATTGATCAAAATACTTCGGAAAATAGGAGAAAACTATTTAATCATCTTAAATCTGAAATGCAAGAAGATAGAGCTAAACATAAAATTTTACCTCCAAGTAAATTTGGTTTGATTCAAATAACAAGACAAAGAGTTAGACCTGAAATGAATATAAAAACTAGAGAACAGAACCCTAGTGGAGGAAAAAATGAAGTTGAAGCCCCAATTATTTTAATTGATAAAATTTCAGAAGATGTTGAAAGATTGGTTAATAAGGGAGAAAAAAATATCAACCTTAATATACACCCATTTATTGCAGCATACCTTGAAAAAGGATACCCTTCAATTAGATTAAAATGGTATTTTAAATATAAAATTTGGATAAAAATTATTCCAAGAGATGCTTATAAATACTTAGAATATCATTTTTATAATGAAGACAATAAATCAATTTAAAGAAAAACCCTATCAGAAATGATGGGGTTTTTTTATTGCATTTCAATGAGAATTGGACAATGGTCGCTGTGAAATACCTCTGACAAAATTGAGGCATTTTTCATTTTATTTTTAAGAGATTTTGACAACATAATATAATCAATTCTCCACCCCTTATTATTAGCTCTAGCATTGGCCCTATATGTCCACCAACTATATTTATGAGGGCTTTTATCAAATATTCTAAATGAATCTAAAAAACCCAATTCAATAAATTTACCCAACCAATTTCTCTCAACCGGTAAAAATCCTGAAATATTTTTATTTCTAATTGGATCATGTATATCAATGGCTTTATGGCAAATATTAAAATCTCCCGCAATTATAAGATTGGGATTAGTCTTTTTTAAACTGGAAACATAATCATAAAACTTATCCATATAGGAGAGTTTAAATTCTAGCCTATCTAAATTTGTCCCTGATGGTAAATATAAACTCATCAAAGAAAATTGATCAAAATCAATTCTTAAATTTCTTCCCTCAAAATCCATTTCGGGTATTCCTGTTCCATAAAATACACCATTTGGTTTTTGTTTAGAAATTATACCCACACCACTATAACCCTTCTTCTGAGCACTGTACCAATAATTATATTTATAGCCTATTTTTTCTAATGCTTCAATGTCAATCTGTTCTTGTAATGCCTTGATCTCTTGAACACAAATAATATCAGGTTGTTCAAGAATTAACCAATCAATGAATCCTTTTTTCATTGCAGCTCTTATTCCGTTAACATTATAGGAAATGATTTTCATTAATTACTTTTTAAAACATGATAAATTAAAATATTTTGCATAATTTTTAGTTTAATCATTAGGATGAAGATATTACGAAATTTACTTATTCTTTCTTTTACAATCAACTTTTATTCAAATGATCTAAATTTTACAAAAGACTCAATATTAAATTTTGAATTAGAAATTAACAAATTTAAAGATTCATTAGATCTAACTAAAGAAAAAAAAAGATTGATTAAAAGTTACTCTCTTTTAGATAAAAATTTAATCATAGAGAATAATAATAATGTAAACAAACTCTATAAACTTTCCACCAATAACAAAATAAAAAATCAAATAAAATTTTATGATTTAGAAACATCGGGCAATATATCTAGAGGGATAAATATTGGGAATAATCAGAACTCTGTCTTGGAAAGTGAGCTTGACTTAAAAATAATTGGAAAATTAAATGAAAAAGTTTCAATAAAAGCATCAATACAAGATTCAAGTATACCAATTATAAATAATGGGTATTCTCAGCAATTGAATGAGTTTGATCAGATTTTTATAGAATTACAATCTGAAGATTGGATTCTTAGGGGAGGAGATATTGATTTGATAAAAACAAATTCTTTTTTTGCCAATTATGAGAAGAAAATTCAAGGGCTTCTACTTGATTCTTATCTAAGTGAAAAGATAAATATTACTTCTGCAGCCGCTATTGTGAAAGGAAGCTTTACAAAAAGTATTTTAAATATAGAAAATGGAAATCAAGGGCCTTATAAATTAACTGGTGAAAATGGAGAATTATATGTTTTAATTGTTTCAGGAAGTGAAAGTGTTTTTGTAAATGGAATTAAAATAGAAAGAGGAATTGACAAAGACTATATAATAAATTATAACGCTGGAGAAATAATATTTAATAGTACGTTTCCAATAATGGCAGACATGAGAATCCAGATTGAGTATCAGGTTAGTGAAAAAAATTACAATTCTGTTTTTGGATACAGTAATATTGAAATAATAAATAAAAAAAGTAAATATAATTTTTCATATTATAATGAAACAGATCTAAAAAACCAGCCTCTCTTACAAAATTTAAATAACGATCAAATTAGTATTTTATCTAATGCTGGTGATGATGAAAATTTAATGAATATTCCTTCTGGGAGCTTATCAAATTATAATGAAAATAGAATTCTTTATAAGAAAGAGATAATAGAGGGAATTGAAATTTATGTATACTCAAATAACCCAGATGATGAATTGTATACAGTTAGATTTCAAAATGTTGGTGAAAATCAAGGTAACTATATTTTATCCTCAAATAATGCTATTGAAAATATTTATGAATATATAATCCCAATTGATGGTCAAAGGCAAGGAAATTTTGAACCAATTATCAAAATCACATCTCCAAAAAAAAGACAAATAGCTGTATTAAATTCAAATACCGCTTTTAATGAAAATTCTGAGCTTTACTATGAAATAGCTGGAAGCAATATGAATAAAAATTTATTTTCTTCTATTGATGATGAAGACAACAAAGGATTTGCATCTATGATAGGTTTCAATAAAAAAATAAAAATTGATTCCACATCCAATATATACTCTAAATTGGACCTAAAATATATTGATAAAAACTTTGAAACTATTGAAAGAATTTTTAGTCCTGAATTTGAAAGAGACTGGGGGTACGAGGCAAATAGTTTTAATGGTCAAAATCAAACCTTAGCGAATGCAAGTTTTGGTTTCAGAAAATCGAATCTCGGATCGTTTGATTATACATTGGAAAGTTTAAAACTTGGAACGTTATTTTCCGGGCAAAAAAATATTTTAAGAGTTAACTTATCTGAGATCAATAATTTAGAATTTATTTCAAGTACAAGTATCATGGCGTCTAGTAATATTGGAATTGATTCTGAATTTGTTAGATCATATAATAGCCTTGTATTGGACTACAAGAAAATATGGGCAGAATTAGGTTATGAATATGAAAAAAAGGAATCTAATGGTCAAATTATAACAAATTCTGCAGATTTCGCAAATAAACTTTTTAAAATAAAAACGGGTTTTGGAAACAAAGAGAAAACATTTGTTGAAATTGGTTACAAAAAGAAAATTAATGACAGCCTAGTAGTAGATATTTTAAATGAGGTAAATAACTACGACAGCTACTTTGTTAACTCTCAAATAATTAATAATAAAAAATCTAAGTTGAATGTTTATTTAAATTTTAATAGACTTAAATCATATGTAAATGATAATGAGGAGGAATATTTAAATACTAGAATTATTCAAAGACAAAAAATTTTAAAAAATTCATTCAACTCAGATTTATTTTTCGAATCTAGCGCTGGCAATTTGCCGCAACAAGAATATACTTTTATTGAAGTTGAACCAGGAATGGGATCGTATAAATGGATTGATATAAACGGGAATGGGATTCAAGAATTAGAAGAATTTGAAATTGCGGTATTCGAAGACGAAGCAATATTTATAAGGGTTCTTTTACCTAATCAAATATTTTTAAGGACCTATCAAAATAAACTCAACTATTCCTTACAAACTAACTTCTCCATCTTTCAAAATAGTAATATGATTTTCTTAAAAATACTCTCAAACATTTCAAATAAATTCCAAATATCATTAGATAACAAATCTGAATTCCAAGGAAAGAATATTATATTAAATTCACTTTTCAAAGGAAATGATGATCTATTGGCTTATAATATAGGTGTTAAAAATTCATTTGCAATTAACAGATCCAAGGATAAATATTCCATTACTTACACTTACGCTGAAAATGAGAAAAAAAATAGTTATTCTTTTGGATCTAATGAGCATATGAGCAGGTTCAATAAAATTAATGTTGCACATAAAATTAACCCCTCAACATTATTTGAACTAATAACAAATAGTGAAAGAAAAATAAATTGGAGTGAAAATTTTTCTCAAAAAAATTACAAAATCAAAGAGGATTTAATAAAACCCAAACTCACATACTTTTACGATGAAAATAATCGAATTAATTTTAGCTATGCAAATACAAGTGTTATCAATTTGATTGGAGATAATGAAACTTTAAAACAACAAACTTTTGGAACAGAGATGTATTTTAATACAAAGAAAAAAAATGGTGCAGTTGTAAACTTCAACTACTATAATAATAAATTCGATGGAGAAAATAATTCAGTTATTAGTTACACAATGATGAATGGATTAAAAAACGGAGAAAACTACACTTGGTCTTTTACTTTAGTGAAAAAACTTAACAAAACATTAGACATGAACGTAAGATATTTTGGAAGAAAAAGCCCCAAAACTCCATCGATACATAATGCATCCTTTCAAGTAAGAGCTAATTTTTAAAAGATTATTTTTTTACAACTTTATAAAAATTACTTGACTCGCAGCCATCACTGCAAATCTGTAAGAAATAAATGCCGGATTCCAAGCTAGAAACATTAATAGTATTGGATGTGTAATTAGCCTTGCTTTGCAGAATCAGTTTTCCTGTAATATCAAAAATAAATACATCTAAAATTTTGTTGCTATTTTGAACAATATTTAGTTGATTGTCAATTGGATTCGGGTAAATGATTAGGCCATCAATGTTTAAATTAGCAATACCTAATGATTCAACAATCTCAACTGTATAATCTTCAGTTTCTCCATAGGTTGTTTCTTCACATGAGTCATCCGGAACAGGCGCATTCCAATTAGATTTCGCTCTTAAGGTATGTACTCCAACAGGTGAATCAGCAGGTAAATTAAATGGAATAGTCTCTGTGTAACTTCCTGGTCCTTGGCCTGGCGCAATGACATAGTTATTTATAACTAGTTCATCATTTGAATAAGTAAAGTCATCATTAAAGTCAATCCATACACTAATATGCTGATCTCCATAACCAGTTGTTACGGTTAATTCATAAGATGTATCTAATCCAAGAATAGTTGATAAATCCGTAAAATCTGAAAAACCACCCTCTTCGCAACCGCTTTCGTTAATAATATCACCTAATTGAAATAATTGAAACCCATCATTAAAAGAACAATTTATATTAGGTACGCAATTAGAATTAATTATTTCAACAGATGCAGAATCATTTGAGGGGTCTGAGTCATTTACTAAACTTGTAAAGCACTCAAAAGTATAAATACCAGGGATGGATAAATCGGCTGTTTGTGAAAAAGTAAATTCTATACTAGAATTTGGTTCTATTGCACCAGGGACAACTTCAGTAACTGTTTCACCTGTTTCTAAAATCAAATAGGTTACTTCAAAATTAGACTGAACTTCTCCTCCAAAATTGGTAATACTGATAATTATAGACTCAGAGTCAGATAGTAATACACCAGATTGTGGGCTTATCATCGCTGAAACACCCACATCAGCTGGGTAAAGGCTTACTAAATCTATAACATACGTATCATTGGAAGGATCCTCATCATTATCAAGAGCTGTGAATGCATAAATAGAAATTACTTCACCCTGCGTGTTTGAAAGGTCTAGTAATGAATTAAAAGAATAAATAGCTGATTGAGCTGAAGCAATAGTTTCAGTAAAAACTTCAATGATTATCTCTCCATTATCTAATTGGTAACCTACTTCAAAATTAGTAATATCACTTTCACCATAATTATAAATTTCAATGGAAACCTGTTCATTAGATGACATTAAACCAGAAGTTGGACTTAAAATGTCAATAACCCCTACATCATATTGAGCTCCACCAACAATATTCACTGTATAATCTTCCGTCTCTCCGTATACGGTATCAGCACAAGCATCATCAGGTACCGCTGCAGCCCAATTTGCTTTAATTCTCATGAGATGTGTACCCGTAACGGAAGTTTCTGGGACAGTCAACGGGAAAGTTTCAGTGTAAGATCCCAGTGCTTGACCAGGTGCAATTACATAATCAGAAACTATTATTTCATCAAGGGTAAAATTAAAGTCATCATTAAAATCAATCCAAATTCTCACATGCTGATCTCCATAACCTGTTGTCACAGTAACATCATATGTTTCACCAATAGCAAGATCCGTAGATAAGTCTGTAAAGTTACTGTAACCACCTTCACAGCCAGATGGATTAACAATATCAGCTATCTGAAAAAACTGAAAGCCATCATCATATCCACTACAATTAGCAACAGGAGAACAATTTATATTTGATATAATACCAATGGTTGAATCATTCATGGAATCGGAATCCCCCTCAAGATTAGTGTAAGCAACGACTGAATAAGAGCCGAAACCAGAGAGATCTACAGTTTGATTGAAAGTATACTCAATAGAGGTATTTCCAACCAAAGGTCCCGCAATTATTTCTGTTATTAGCTCTCCGTCAATAACAAAATTAACTTCAAAATTTGTTTGTGTTTCTCCACCATAATTGGAAATAACAAGAATTATTGGCTCTGAGTTCGTTAACAACTCACCAGAGACCGGAGATATAATTTCAGAAACACCAATATCATTAGGTTGTAAGAAAGTGACATCAGCGAATAATGCGTCATTTTCCACATCACCATCATTTTCTAAATTAGTAATTGCAACAATAGCATATGTATTTCCAATAACTGGCATACTTGCTGTTTGGGTAAAAGTATATTGATAAATATCTCCCGGCTGAACATCTACATTACTGATAAATTCAGTGATAATTTCTCCAGAATTGACTTGAAAACTTACCTCAAACGAGGTTACAGGATTCTCACCGAAATTTTCGATTGAGATTGTAACCGTTTCACTATCAGAGAGAGTTCCAGAAGTAGGGCTATCGATACTTACCACCCCTATATCATAAGGATAAGTAACCAGTGATGGATAAGGATCAATTTGATCTGGATTAGATCCATTGGGATCTAACCAATCTCTAAGTCTTGTACTAGAGGATCCGCCGCCTTCCCAGGAAACACCCAGTCTTCCATAGTAATCTAATAATCCATTATCTACTGTGCCAGAACATGCAGCACCACCTCCATACAATTGTCCAATGATTCTTCCCTCATTATCAAATAGCGGAGATCCAGAGGAGCCAGGCTCCGTAACACCAATTTCCCATCCACCACCTGCAGTGGTGATTTCCCAGGTTTGTGCACCAGCATTATTAGCTTGAATTGGTTGATCATTGTCTCTACATACTTTCATAATATCACCAGCAGGGTGATGAATACCAACTGTGAATTCGGGGGTAATTTCAGATTTATCCCATCCTGCAAATACTCTATCCCATTCTTCAGGTATTGGTTGATTAATTTCTACTAAGGCAAAATCAGAGCCTGCATCTCTAGACCTTAATGTTGCACCACTTAAAGTCATATTTGTTGGACCATTTGTGCTGTTGGCAGTGGTTGCACAAACAGGATCTGGACTAATCCATCCAAATCTAAAAGCCCAATTAGCAGGGTTTGAATAGCAATGATTGGCTGTTAAAAAATAGGGTGTACCATCATTCGCTGTATTATTTATTAAGGCTCCTGAGCAAAAACCTGATCCACCAGAGAGTAATATTCCCGCAGATCTCTTATTATGCTCTTTCAATTCTTCCCAATCATCCCCAATAGAGCAATCAACATCTAAATTACAATCCCCAGAGCTATTTAAAGCTTTTGCTTGTTTATAGGATTCCGCATTTCTATATCCATGAGTTGCTTTAGCAATATGTAGTCTTCCCTGGCCAAATGTGGAAAGAGGTTCATAATATTCAATCCACACTTTATCACCTTGAACTAGCCAAGTTCCAAGAATTCCTGAGTCTTGATTTTGTGTGCTATCATATGCTCCAAGTATATCGGTTTTCTCATCATTATATAAATGTATGTATGCGCCTTCCGGCATATAAAACTCATCGAAAATAAAATTTAAAGAAAGGGCTCCTTTGGAACTTATTAAAATTCTCCAAATTCTATCACCGTTATCTAGTTTTGTCCAAGTACCATTGTCAAATCCATAGTCAACGTTATGCATGTAACCAAATCTCCAAGGCCCATTGAAAGTGTTGTCATTTATTTCGTCTTCCTCTTGAACTCTCTCCAAATCAAAAGACGGTAAACTGTAATTGATAACATTCTGATTATCAATATCTAAATTCCAACTTATAGGATTTCCTCTATCAACAACCTGGGAAAATAAACTTAGTGAATAAAAACTGATTAAGAATAGTGAAAATAATTTTTTCATATTATTTAACAATGATCTTTTTAATTTTTCCAAATGTTGAATTTCCAACTTTCACCAAATATACACCGGCTGACATATATGACATATCTAAATCATACTCAAATGTTGCTGTCTCTTTGTTAAACCTATGAAAAACAATTCTTTTACCAGTTACATCAAATACTGTAAGATCTGCTGTTCCATAAAAATCTGAAGTCAACATTATGTTAAACATTTTATTATCATTAGTAAATACTGAGAGATCAGAGTTAGTGGTCAAATCATCTATTCCCAAGGAACTAATAATATTGACTGTGTAATCTTCTGTCTCTCCATACTCAGTACCTTCGCAGGCATCGTCTGGGACATACGCTCCATAATTTGATTTCACACGCATCATGTGCTGACCAAGCAAGGCATTAGAAGGTATATCTACAGCAAGGGTACCACTATAATCTCCGGGACCCTGACCGTTTGCTAAAATAGGATTATCAATAATTAATTCATCTAATGAAAATACAAAATCATCATTGTAATCAATCCAAACTCTGAAAGTCTGAGTTCCGTAACCAGACCAAAAAGTCATATCATAGGTCTCTCCTTGCAATAAATCCGTTGAAAGATAAGTGTAGTCTGAATATCCAGAATCAGAACATCCAGAATCTAAATTACTAATATCTGCAAACTCGAATGAAGTCATTCCTGTTCCATATGAACAATCTCCCACAGGGGTACATAGTCCAAGATTTGTTACTGAAACCGTCAAAGAGTCATTTGAACTATTTGCATCCCCTGGATAAGATGTGTAAACCGAAAATGTGTAATCACCAGGAATAGCCATATCCACACAACCATCTAAGGTAAATTCTATTGAATCACCTGCAGCGATACTTGACAGAACTGATGTCGTAGTTGAAGAACCAAACACAAGTGTGACCTCTACATTTGATAAATTATTTCCTCCATAATTTGTTACTTCCACAATAACCTCTTGACAATTTGATAATGTACCGTCCGTTGGAGAAATCACTGATGAAATACCTACATCAAAGGCAGCCAAATGAGTAACATCTACAGCGTAGGAATTATTATTATTATCTTGATCATTACTTAAGAGAGTACCCGCTTCAATTGAATAAGTTTGTCCCTCATTAGATAAATCTGCAGCATTTGAAAAGGTATAATTTACGGTTTGTTGAGGGACAATTGTACCAATGTAAGTTTCAACTACCTGCGAGCCACCGTTTACCTCATAATAAACATTAAAATTTGATACTGGGCTTTGTCCATAATTATAGATTGACGCGGTAACATTAACAGGTCCCGAAAAAGCACTAGAGGTTGGAGCAATAATATCAACAACACCAAGATCATAATCATAGTCTGAGATTATCTGAAAAATTCCAACAGGATTTGAAATAGAATTTCCCTGTTTATTTTCAGTGATAAACCAAAAGCTTTTTTGATTTGATGGGTCTAATGCAAGTTTTGCATAATCACCATATCTATTTGTTCCTGAAATATTAGATCCTCCGGCATCAAGTAATGTTTCTTCAATTGTCATAACACCTAGGGGATCGTTTTCAAATCTTCCAGTGTAATAAGAACTAACATAAGTGTTGGTAGTACCACCCATTCCAGAATAACCCATAGCAATATTACCATTCATGTCTATCCCCATACTTCCTAACCATGCGTGTTTACCGTTAGGAGATGTGTAAGTGCCTTCTTGATAAATATACCAAGGGCTGTCATCACTGTCCTGCCGTATTTCATACCATCTGATTCCTGCAATTTCATTAGCTGATCCATCTGTATCAACAACAAAATTAAAAACTGCAGAATTATAGTTAGAAAACTTTCTAAATTGAGCTTGATTCATAATAGTTCCTTGAATAGCATCAATATCAATTGGAGAACCGGGTTGTTCAAGGTTTGAAAAGCTACCCTGATCAAATACACTTACAAATGGGGTTGTTTCTAATGCCTGAGGATTCGAAATTGATGAGTTTGATGGATTATTCCAATCCACATCTATATACCAAATTTTTAAATGATCGTAACTTACCCCAGACCATGCGTCATCAGCATAGTAGATTATACTTGCAGGGCCACTAGACTGATCATCATTAATAACGTTCAACGCTTGCGGTGAGTAAAAACCTCCAATAGCTAAACCAGGCAAATCAAATCCTTGGATGTCTGCCGAAGATGCGCCTTGGATCATGGCCTCTTTGTCAACAACATAAACCTTAGGTCCATTAAATTTATTCGCTGTAAAATAGTATCCATCTCCCCAAACAGATAACTTTTGATAGTCTGTATCTTGGTCGTATTCATAGACATTCCATCCACCAAGTGGATTTGGACCACCACTAACAGCGATATGAACACCATCATAGGCTAAAACAGTCATAACAAATCTGTTTGCATCATGATCATAAGAAACTGTTGGATCGCAACAAAGGTTATTTCCGTCAAAAATTGCACTATAATCCAGCCAGTTCGTGGAAGGATTTCCTGACTTATTATAAATTCTAAAACCAACATTACTGATAATAACATAATGATTTGGACCAACTGCTGCTGTTGGATCAGTTGGGCCTCCACTTTGGTTGAAGGACCCAGAATTAAAAGTAAAATCAATAGATTTTACCTGAAGTTTTTGAGACATTGGCTTCTCAGCATTAGCCAAAATATCATCACCTGTAGAGCCTTTTCCTGGAATAATTTTATTTCTGGAGGACCTACTATCATAAAGACCTTTGTTTTCCTTAAACTCAGCTATTTTCAAGGTAGATAATCTAGATTCAAGAGGTTCAGCCTTGTACATATTGACTGACGTTCCAGTTAAAGTAGGTGGATTATTGGAGTCACGTTGAGAAAATGCAGTTACAGAAATTAAAACTGCGAATAAGCTTGACAGGAATTTATTTTTCATTGTATATTTTTTGTTCTTTGATCTTTGCAAAGGGGATGCCAAATTTAATCTATTTTAAGCATATTCTAAAATTATTTTTTTATAAAAAATTTGCATGATTGGTAAGCTTAAAAAGTTCTTCTTTCACTGAATTGAAATTAACCCTGTATTGCTCCATAGTATCTCTTAAACGAAAAGTAACGGAATCATCCTTCAATGTATCATGATCTATTGTAATACATACTGGTGTTCCTATCGCATCTTGCCTCCTATATCTTCTACCAATAGCATCTTTTTCATCCTTGGTTACATTTAAATATGGTCTTAAATTTTCATACAATTCATTCGCCTTTTCTTCTAACCCATCTTTTTTTACAAGAGGAAGGACAGCTGCCTGGAAAGGGGCTAGAAATACAGGAATTTTTAAAACAAGCCTTTTTGTATCATTTCCCAAATCTTCTTCATGAAAAGAAGCTGTTAATATGGAGAGAAACATTCTATCTAATCCGATAGAGGTCTCCACTACATAGGGGACAAAAGTTTCCTTTGATTCAGGATCAAAATACCTGAGTTTTTTTCCTGAGAATTTTTCATGTTGGGACAAATCAAAATCTGTTCTAGAATGAATTCCTTCCAACTCTTTGAAACCAAAAGGGAACTTAAATTCAATATCACATGCAGCATCTGCATAGTGTGCTAGTTTATCATGATCATGAAATCTGTAATTTTTCACATCAAATCCCATTAATTTATGCCATTGCATTCTATTTTCTTTCCATTTCTCATACCACTCCTTTTGGGTTCCAGGCTTAACGAAAAACTGCATTTCCATTTGTTCAAATTCTCTCATTCTAAAAATAAACTGTCTTGCAATAATCTCATTTCTAAATGCTTTTCCTATTTGTGCAATTCCAAAAGGGATTTTTTTTCTAGAACTTTTTTGAACATTTAAGAAATTGACAAAAATTCCTTGAGCAGTTTCTGGTCTTAAAAAAATCTCAGAGGATGACTCAGAATTTGCGCCAATGCTAGTTGAAAACATTAAATTAAATTGTTTTATATCTGTCCAGTTTTTAGATCCCGATATTGGATCTTTGATGTCTAATTCCATAATTAAGTTTTTGAAAGAAACTAAATCATCATCATCCAGGCATTTTTTCATTGTGTATAATGCATAATCAATTTTTTGTTGATTCTCAACAATCCTGGGATTTGTTTCTCTGTAGAGTTTTTCATCAAAAGTATCCCCAAATTT
>NTKO01000025.1 GCA_002457735.1 Bacteroidetes bacterium MED-G13
TTTAAAGAGTCTATTTTAATTTCTGTTCCTGCAAGGACTTTATTTTCTGGTCCAGTGAAGCCAAGAGCAAGTAGAACGAGATCACAGTCCCATATTTTCTCGCTATTTTTTTTCTCAACAAGCTCTTTTTCACCCTCAGCATTGGTAATCCATTCAACTTCGACAGTTTTCAATCCTGTGAGTTTACCTTCATTATTACCAATAAACTCTTTAGTCATTATTGACCATTTCCTTTTACTTCCTTCATCATGAGAGGAGCTTGATTTAAGTGTAAATGGCCAGTATGGCCATGGATTTTCCTTTGTTCTTGTTTTGGAAGGCTTAGGCATAATTTCAAAATTTGTTATAGATTTGGCCCCTTGTCTAACACTTGTTCCAATACAATCAGATCCTGTATCACCACCTCCTATAACAATAACATTTTTATTTTTTGCATGAAGACGCTCTTCTTTAGATCCAAGTGAGTCAACAACTAGGTTTTGTTTTTTTAAAAAATCCATAGCTTGAACAATACCTGAAAGTTCATGACCTTTAATAGGTAAATTTCTCTTTATTGTTGCTCCAGTGCATAACAAAACAATATCAAAATCTTTTTTCAGTTGTTGAATAGTAATTTGTTTGCCAATTTCAATATTTGTTTTAAAAATTACCCCTTCTTTTTGCATAATATCAATTCTTCTATCAATGACATTTTTTTCAAGTTTAAAATCAGGAATACCATACCTTAATAATCCTCCTATTTTTGAATCTCTTTCAAATACTTCAACTAGATGACCCGCAAAATTTAATTGTTGTGCAGCAGCAAGTCCTGCAGGTCCAGAACCTATTACTGCAATCTTCTTTCCTGTACGTTTTGCAGGTAGGTTTGGCTGAATCCAGCCGTTTTCAAATCCTTTTTCAATAATATTTTTTTCAATCAATTCAATGGAAACAGGAGGGTTAATTATTCCTAAAACACAAGCAGCTTCGCAGGGTGCAGGGCACAACCTTCCAGTAAATTCGGGGAAATTGTTAGTAGAATGTAAAATTGATAATGCTTCTTTCCATTTACCTTCATGAACTGCATCATTAAAATCAGGAATTAAGTTTCCTAGTGGACATCCACTATGGCAGAATGGTACTCCACAATCCATGCATCTACTTCCTTGCTCTTGAATTTTTTTGTCAGATGGTTTTACAGAAAACTCTCTAAAGTTTTTAATTCTGGACTTGACGGAAACATATTTTTCATCTAATCTTTCAAATTCGCTAAATCCTTTGAGTTTTCCCATTATTTATTCATTAATTCAGCAATTTTCTGTTCCTCAATTTTTTTCAGTGCATTTTTGTACTCAATAGGCATTACCTTCACAAATAATTTCTTAGAAATATCCCAATCAGATAATAATTTTTCAGCAATTTCACTATTTGTGTATGAATAATGATTTTTAATCATATTCAGAAGTTCAATGTTATCGTGATCACCCAATGATTCAATTTCAATCATATTCATATTAAAGTTTTTTTCCGAAAGAGATTTTTTATAAATGTATGCGATACCTCCACTCATACCTGCCCCAAAATTTCTTCCAATAGATCCAAGAATAACTACTTTTCCTCCTGTCATATATTCACATCCGTGGTCCCCAACGCCTTCAACGACTGCACTTGCCCCAGAATTCCTTACACAAAATCTTTCTCCAGCTATACCATTTATATAAGCCTCACCGTTAATTGCTCCATATAATGCAACATTACCAGTAATAATATTTTTATGAGACTTAAAGGTTGTATTTTTAGGTTTTTTTATAACTAAAGTTGCTCCAGAAAGTCCCTTGCCAAGATAATCATTAGTATTTCCAAAAACAGTAAATTTTATTCCCTTAGTGGCAAATGCACCAAAACTTTGTCCAGCTGAACCATAAAAATCGATATTTAGTGTATTTTTAGGGAGACCTTTTTCACCATATAGCTTTGAAATTTCGTTGCTAATAATTGCCCCAACAGCTCTGTCGGTATTTTTGATTTTGTATTCCAGATTTAATTTTATTTTCTTTTCAATTGATAGTCTTGATTTCTTTAAAATTTTAAAATCAATTACATTTTCTAGATTATGATTTTGTTTTTCTGTATTTCTTATGGTAATTTTTTGATTTAAATCAGGTTTGTATAAAATTTTGTCAAGATTAATTCCTCTGAACTTATATTCCTGTATATCTTCTTTCATTTTAAGAAATTGACTTTTACCTATCATTTCATCTATTGTTCTAAAACCTAATTTTGCCATTATTTCTCTTAGTTCACTAGCAACGAAATACATAAAATTTATTACGTGTTCAGGTTTTCCTTTGAAGTTTTTTCTCAGTTCCGGATCTTGGGTAGCTATTCCCACGGGACAGGTATTCAGATGACATGCTCTCATCATAATACAGCCTGATGCAACCAAGGGAGCTGTTGAAAAACCAAATTCTTCAGCACCCAATAAGCATGCAACAGCAACATCCCTTCCTGTTTTTAATTGACCATCACATTCTATCTTGACTCTAGATCTTAAATCATTCAAAACTAAAGTTTGTTGTGCTTCAGCAATACCTAACTCCCATGGCAAGCCAGCATGTCTTAGAGAGGTCAACGGAGAAGCTCCGGTCCCTCCGTCATACCCAGAAATCAATATGGTATCTGCTTTTGCTTTTGCAACTCCAGCTGCTATAGTACCAACTCCAGCTTTGGAGACTAATTTTACATTAATTTTTGCATTTCTGTTGGCATTTTTTAAATCAAAAATTAATTGAGCTAGGTCTTCAATAGAATAAATATCATGATGTGGGGGAGGAGAAATTAATCCAACATAGGGGGTTGAATTTCTAACTTTCGCTATCAGAGGGTTTACTTTTGGACCAGGAAGGTGTCCTCCTTCTCCAGGTTTTGCACCTTGTGCCATTTTAATTTGAATTTCATTAGCATTAGTTAAGTAATTTGAACTTACTCCAAATCTTCCAGATGCTACTTGTTTAATTGAGCTATTCTTTTCACTTTTAAACCTAATGCTGTCTTCACCACCTTCACCAGAATTACTTTTGCCTCCAATTTTGTTCATAGCAATGGCTAAATTTTCATGCGCTTCTTTACTAATAGAGCCATAAGACATTGCTCCGGTTTTAAACCTTTTGACAATTTCAGTCCACGGTTCCACTTCATCAATTGATATTGGGTCATGATTCACAAATTTCAACATACCCCTAATAGTCATAAGCTGCTCATTTTGGTCATTAATTAATGATGCATATTTTTTATAAGCTTCATAATTTTCCAAACGAACCGCATTTTGCAAATTTGAAATCGTTGTAGGATTAAATAGATGGGCTTCGCCATTTCTTCTCCATCTGTAATCACCTCCAACGTTCAGGGACAAATTCTTAGAGGAAAATGCAAAATTAAATCGATCAGAAATTTCTTTTTCAACAATGTAAAGTCCAATTCCTTCTATTCTACTTGGAGTATTCTTAAAGTATTTATCAACAAACTTCGATCTGAGTCCAAGTGCTTCAAAAATTTGTGATCCTCGGTAAGAATTTAACGTTGAAATACCAATCTTGTTCATGATTTTCAACACTCCATTTGCAATAGCTTTGTTATAATTCAATATTGATTTTTCAACAGTAGTATTTCCAAATTTCCCTTCAGCATGGTTATATGATATAATTTCGTTTACCAAATATGGATTAATTGCACTGGCGCCATATCCGAAAAGCGTTGAAAAGTGATGTGGCTCTCTTGGTTCTGCAGATTCAATGATAATACCAAATTTTGATCTTTTATTTCTTCTAATCATCGACTGATGGACGTATGAGCATACCAGTAATACAGGTATAGGAGCATGTGTGGGTTGGATGTTTCTGTCACTAATTATTATAATATTATTGCCTAAATCAACAAAATTTTCAACTTCATCAACAATATTTTCTAGAGCCTCTTCTAATCCGTTGTGACCTTTTTTGATTTCATACAGGGCACTAATTGACTTAGCCTTAAAGTCTTTGTGTTTGATAGATTTGATTTTGAATAGGTCTTGATTAGAGATTATAGGATTTTGGATTGTTAATTTTTTTGCATGATTTGGAATAATATCAAAAATATTTTCGTCGCTTCCTACAGACATACTTGTGTCAGTAACTATTTCTTCTCTTATTCCATCCAGTGGAGGGTTGGTAACCTGTGCAAATAATTGTTTAAAATAATTATATAATAATTGTGGTTTTTTTGAAAGGACAGCTAAAGGGGTATCAGTGCCCATTGATCCTATTGGTTCTTTTCCTTTTAAGCACATAGGAAGGATTATTTTCTTAATATCCTCTTGTGTGTAACCAAATACCTTTAGTCTGGTTTCAAAATCTGTGTTCTCTTTGATCAGCTTCCCTTTCTTGTAAGAAATTTGAGAAAGATTTAATACGTTTTCACTATTCCACTTATCATACGGGAATTTTGAACATATCTTATTTTTAATTTCAGAATCATTAACGATTTCTCCGTTTACCATATCGACAAGAAACATTTTTCCTGGTTCAAGCCTACCATGATATTTGATATTTTCTGGTTCAATATCCACAACGCCAGTTTCAGAAGACATAATAACATATCCGTCCTTAGTTACTGTATATCTGGATGGTCTTAGTCCATTACGGTCTAATACAGCTCCAATATAATCTCCATCGGTAAATGGAATTGATGCTGGCCCATCCCATGGTTCCATAATGTTACTATTGTATTTGTAAAAAGCTTTTTTCAAATCAGACATAGACTTATGCTTCTCCCATGCTTCTGGAACAAGCATCATCATAATTTCAGGTAAAGATCTACCTGAAATTAATAAAAGTTCAACAACCATATCCATTGACGCGGAATCAGATTTTCCAGGCAAAATGATGGGTAAAATTTTATTTGTGTCATTTTTGTTTATTAAAGTAGAACTTAATAGCTCCTCACGTGCTTTCATTCTGCTAATATTCCCTTTTAATGTATTAATCTCGCCATTGTGACACATGTATCTAAAGGGTTGAGCAAGATCCCATGTTGGGAATGTGTTTGTTGAAAAACGTTGATGAACAAGAGCTAATTTAGTAACGAATAATGGATTTTTTAAGTCTAAATAGAATCTATCGATATCTTCAGGTATTAGCAGACCTTTATATATGATTGTTTTTGTACTAAGACTTGTAAAATAAAAATATTGTTTTTGTGAAAGTTCGGAACTATAAATTTTATTTTCAGCAATTTTTCTTGCAGTAAATAGCTTGGCTCTAAATAAATCGACATCATCAATTTTTTTTATGAATACTTGCTTTATAACAGGTTGACAAGAGCTAGCGATGCTTCCCACAACTCTACTATCCACAGGGACATCTCTCCAGCCCAATATTTCTAAGTTTTGGTTTCTAATTTCATTCTCAAAAGTTTCTCTGCAAATTTGATTTTGTTGTGCTCTTTGAGGTAAAAAAACCATTCCTACAGCATAGTCCCCTTCATTAGGTATTTTAAATTCACAAACTTTTTTGAAAAAATCATGAGGAATATCAATAAGAATTCCAGCACCGTCTCCGGTTCTTCCATCAGAACTTACAGCGCCTCGGTGTTCCAATCTTGTCAAGATATTAAGAGCTTTATTGATAATATCATTTGATTTGATTCCATTTAGACTGCAAATGAAACCAGCACCACAATTTTCGTGTTCAAATATTGGATTATAAAGACTCTTTTTTATCATATATTTTAGAATAATTCGGAAAAAAAAAGCGCCAAGAGGCGCTTTTTTTAAAATAATATAATTGTATTATAGACTAACTCCGACAGCTACATACATAATATCTGTGTCAGGGTTGTAAATTAAGCTTCCCGAAAGCGGTAAACTAAAGTCTTCAGTAATCTTAATATCTTTACCAGTTGATAATGAAACATTTACTAGTGCAAATTCTCCATCCACGGAATATCCAGTATCACCAGCACCAATTGCAACATCAAATCCACCAAGTGGGTAACCAACTTCAACATATGTATCTTCACCATCAAAGAAATAAGCTCCCATGATTGAAAAACTTCCAAGTGTTGTTCCAATAGAACCTTCTAAACCAGTTAATGATCCTCCAGCAAAATCAAGCGCTCCGTCAGTAGTTGCACCAGGAAAATAATAGTTGGTTACAGCCAAATCAAAAGACCCGATAGAACCAGAAACATATAGATCTAGCTCAGATAAAGAGTTGTCATTTAAAGCATAGCTTGACCAAACGCCAACTTCAACAGGACCTACCTCAGTAGAAATCATTGGTTGTATAGAAAAACCTCCTAAGTCAGCACCTCTCCAGACATACTTGTTTGTCATGTCAACACTTACCGATTGAGCAAATGTAGCCGCACTAAATAGTAAAATAAATAATGTAGTTATTTTTTTCATTTTATTTGTTTTAGTTAAAAATTATTAATTGCTTCAAAATAAACAAAAAGTTAAGAGACAATAGCTTCATATTTTGATTATGAGTTAATTTTTAAAGATATCATAAAAATATGCAGTAAAAATTATGGATTTATGAAAAAAATCAGTTTTAAGTAAAATTTATCTCATACAAATTTTATCTGTCGTTTTCAAATCTTCCCCAATTTCCTCCACCATCATAATCATTTTGATCATAATTTTTTGTTTCAGGATTCTTCATTCTTTTCCTTTTCTGGTCATCATGTGATTTTTTGATCATGTATAATAACCCGCTCATATATAACATGAAGATGATAAAACCAATAATAAACATTAATGGACTAAGCATGTTATTTGTCTTTGTTATTAAAATCTTTTCTTCTTTGGCGAATCGCGATAGCAAACAATAAAATTGTCCCTGGCCAATGAGCTGAATATTGAGCCTCAGCAATATTTCCAGATAAGCCTAGACCGATAGAATAAATCATGCATATAAATGCTATTATTATGGGATAATAAACTTCAAGTATTTTTTTCATTTTAATTTAGTTTTAAGTAGCTTCTTCCGATAATTAAAGCAGCTGTAATTATTATTATATTTTTTATTATGTATTGACCCTCAAGGGTTGGTAAAAAAGGATTTGAACTTTGAAAAGTTACTTCAGGCAAAATTAGCAGAGGCATGAAAGTACCTGTCATTTGTAAAAACATTAATATCATGGCTATCAAAGTAGTTTTTTTACTTAAAAAACAAATTCCTATTAGCATTTCCCAATACCCAATAACAATTGTCCAATTTTCAGGAGTTAAAAAGGGCATCCAAAATACTGTATCAATGATCAGTTCAGTTGCTGGTGATAAGTCTAAAACTTTTAATAAACCAAACCAAAAAAATATGATAAATAATGGAATTCTTATTAAATAATCATTTGTATTGAATTTGTAAAGCATAGTATTTTATTTTTTTAAATCTGATAAAATATCTTTTTGAACTGTTCTTAAATATTTTTTTCTTTTTTTGTCCGAAATAAATGGAACAGACCAAAATTGTTTCGTTTTAAACCAAAGAGACAGTTTCCATCCAAAAACAAATGTATACACACCCATTACTAATCTTAACTTCACAGAGTTTAAGTATAATGTTTTGACAGGAAGAGCTGGAGCACCATGGGTGATATAAGTTCTGACAATTTTATCTTTTAAAAAAGGTTTAGGGTAAGCATAGGTTTTTGTAATGTTAACAAACTTATATGCAAATCCAGGTGTGAGCACCTCATCAAAGAAAATTTCAGTTCTAGGAGTTAAACGAAACCACCACACAGGGGATATAATGTATATTCTTTCACACCATGTCACTAGATTTTGATAATTTGAAATTACCTTATCGCGAGGTCTGGTAAAACTATCTCTATATAGATCAATTATTTTTAATTCTTGACCAGATTTTTCAATATTAGATTTAACAGTCTGATATATACCATTGTAACAAAATGAATTAATGTCCGGATGACCTACGACTATTAAATTTTTCAATATAATTTTTCAATAAATTGAACAAATCTTGTGCCACTAAATATCTTAAGTATAATCTATTAGCAAACAACGGCACAAAAATTGATAATTTATTGACATCATGAAATTGGTTATATCGATTCACGAAAAATTATTTTCACAGTCTAATGTTCGACTATTTGAAAAATATATAATGTTTTTGGCAATTGGTGGGTTCATTGCTCATCTTACGCTTATTTTGTTTGAATCACATTTGGGAGTTGAAATTTTTTCAGCTAAAACAAATTTATCATCTAATCCAATCTCTGCTCTTTACACCCCTTTTACTTTCATACTTGTTTATGAAGCTTTTTTGTTAATTTATTACTTACCAAGATCATTCACAACCTCTGTTGCAAAAGAATATGAAATTATTTCTTTAGTACTTATTAGAAAAATCTTTAAAGATATTCCAAATTTAGACTTAGATAGTAATGATATATTAAATTTAAATAACATTCAAATCATTTATGATTTATCTGCAGTTATTATAATTTTCTATATGATTTATTTATTTAAAAAAACATGGCATGATATTCCAAAAAAGGAAAGCAAAAAAAATCTTCATAAGTTCATTTCATATAAGAAATTGTTAAGCGTACTTCTTTTGCCAACCCTAATGATTCTATGCGTATACAATTTTGCTGATTGGTTTAACTCTGTTTTTTTTGTGAAAGATTTATATTCCGGAAATCTTGATGGTGTTTTTTTTAAAGATTTTTTTACAATTTTGATCCTTGTTGATGTCTTGATATTGCTCTTATCACTTCAATACACTGAGAGATATTCTCAGTTAATTAGAAACACAGGTTTCATTATTTCTACCATTTTGTTAAGACTTTCCTTTGGAGTTGATGGTTTACTTAGTATTATTCTTCTTTTGCTTGGTGTAGTTTTTGGTTTAATTATCCTTAGAATTTATAAACTTGCAGAAAAAGCGTACTAACGAACAACTTAAAAATACAATTAGAAATGCTTTTGATCATTTGAAAAACGATGAAGTCATGCATTTTTTGATAAAAAATTTAGCTTCTAAACTAGATTGGTCCAACAGATTTAGTGATGATTATGCATTATCCATTTCAAATTTAATTATTGAGCAGCAAATAAGTTTTAAAGCTGCTATTACTATAAAAAAACGTTATCAAAATCTTGTCAAAAATTTAGATTATAATCAGATTTTAAATCTTGAAAATGATGAGATTCAAAAAATTGGTTTGTCCTTTAGAAAAGTAGATTACATTAAAAATACTCACGCATTTTTTTTGAAAAATACAATAAGATTTAATGATCTCAGTAACGAAGAGGTAATCAAGGAATTAACAAAAATTAAAGGAGTTGGTGAGTGGACAGCTCAGATGTTTTTAATTTTTAATTTATTTCGTCAAGATATATTCTCTAAAAAAGACTTAGCGCTAATTAATAGCCTAAAAAAAAACTATAATATTAGAGACTTAACTATTTACAAATTGCAGTTTTTAATTAATAAATGGAAGCCCTACAGTACAATTGCAAGTTTGCTTCTTTGGGAGTCTGTGGAAAGAGGGGTTTTTTTTAAAAAAGCTTAAAAAAATCGTCTCATATGTTTCTCAAAAAAAAAAAAGATAAATAAATTGGTTATTTATACTTAAAAAATTTATATTTGCGCTCATTTTAAAAGCAAATAAATAATATTATTATGGCAAAGGAAAATTTTGATCGTTCAAAACCCCACTTAAATATTGGAACTATTGGACACGTTGATCACGGCAAAACAACCCTTACAGCAGCTATTACAACAGTACTTGCTGAAGCGGGACTTTCTGAAAAGAGAGACTTTGATACTATCGATAATGCTCCTGAAGAAAAGGAGAGAGGTATCACAATTAACACATCGCACGTTGAGTATGCTACTGAAAACCGTCATTACGCGCACGTTGACTGTCCTGGTCACGCTGATTATGTAAAAAATATGGTTACCGGTGCAGCCCAGATGGATGGGGCTATCCTTGTTGTAGCTGCAACAGATGGTCCAATGCCTCAGACTCGTGAGCACATCTTACTAGGAAGGCAAGTTGGTATTCCAAGAATTGTAGTTTTTATGAATAAAGTTGATATGGTTGATGATGATGAGTTACTTGAACTTGTTGAAATGGAAATTAGAGAATTACTTTCATTTTACGATTATGACGGTGACAATAGTCCCGTTGTTGCAGGTTCAGCATTAGGGGCTTTAAATGGTGAGCAAAAATGGGTTGATTCGGTTATGGACTTAATGAAGAATGTTGATTCTTGGATTGAACTTCCCAAAAGAGACATTGAAAAAGATTTTTTAATGCCTATTGAAGATGTTTTTTCAATTACAGGTAGAGGTACGGTTGCAACCGGGCGAATTGAAACTGGTGTTGCGAATACAGGTGATGCAGTAGATATTATTGGTATGGGTGCTGAAAAACTTGCTTCAACCGTTACTGGTGTTGAGATGTTTAGAAAAATTTTAGACAGAGGTGAGGCTGGTGATAATGTTGGAATTCTTCTTAGAGGTATTGAAAAGACAGATATTAGTAGAGGAATGGTGATTTGTAAACAAGGATCTGTTACTCCTCACAAAAAATTTAAAGCTGAAGTTTACATCCTTAAAAAAGAAGAGGGTGGACGACATACACCTTTTCATAACAATTACAGACCGCAGTTCTACGTCAGAACTACTGATGTTACGGGAACAATTTCCTTACCATCCGGTGTTGAAATGGTTATGCCTGGTGATAATGTATCAATTACTGTTGAATTGATTCAGCCAATTGCGATGAATGTTGGCCTTCGTTTTGCTATCCGTGAAGGTGGTAGAACGGTTGGAGCTGGACAAGTAACAGAAATTTTAGACTAGTAAAAAAACCCAAATATAAGTTAAGGTATTTTGTTTGTTTACGAAATACCTTAACTCATGTTTACGGGTTTAGCTCAGTTGGTAGAGCACTGGTCTCCAAAACCAGGTGTCGGGAGTTCGAGTCTCTCAACCCGTGCAAAATATTATTGAATGTCAGAAATAATTAAATATGTTAAAGATTCTTACAGTGAACTTAAAAACTTTGTTAGTTGGCCAAGTTTCAATGAAGGAATGAATTTAACAATTTTAGTCGCAGTTTTTTCAATAATATTTTCATTAATCATTTGGGCTTTAGACTCTGCTTTTAGTAGAGTTATAAAGGAGTTTTTTAAATTAATGAATTAAATGTCGAGCAGTAATTCAAATTTTAAGTGGTATGTAGTTCGGGCTGTAAGTGGTCAAGAGAACAAGATTAAGGCATACATTGAAAATGAAATTTCCCGTGTAGGAATGCAGTCCTATATTGAAGATATTTTGGTCCCATCACAAAAAGTTGTTCAAATTAGAAATGGCAAAAAAGTGACAAAAGACAAAACTTATTTTCCTGGATATATTATGATAAAAGCAAATTTAGCTGGAGAGGTTCCTCATATTATTAAATCTGTCACAAACGTCATAGGCTTTTTAGGTGAGAAAAAAGGAGGAGATCCAATTCCATTACGTAAAAGTGAGGTTAACAGAATGTTAGGAAAAGTTGATGAACTGGCACTGCAGGAAGACTCGAATATCAATATTCCTTTTGTTTATGGTGAAAACGTTAAGGTTATTGATGGCCCTTTTAATGGATTTGACGGCACAATTGAAAAAATTAATGAAGAGAAAAGAAAACTTGAAGTTATGGTTAAAATTTTTGGTAGAAAAACACCACTTGAACTTAGCTATATGCAAGTAGAAAAACTATAAATGTTACATATTGATGATTTTATTGCTTCCATTAATAAAACCATCGAAACCTAATTTAATAGTATGGCAAAAGAAATAGATAAAGTTTTAAAGTTACAAGTAAGAGGAGGCGCTGCGAATCCATCCCCCCCTGTTGGGCCTGCATTGGGTGCTGCAGGAGTTAATATTATGGATTTTTGTAAGCAGTTTAATGCTAGAACTCAAGATAAACCTGGAAAAGTTCTTCCTGTAGTTATTTCTGTATTTAAAGACAAATCTTTTGATTTTGTTATTAAAACACCTCCTGCCGCAGTTCAATTACTTGAGGCTGCAAAAGTTAAAAAAGGATCTGGTGAACCAAATATTAATAAGGTTTCAAATGTTTCTTGGGATCAGGTGAAGGCAATTGCAGAAGACAAAATGGTAGATTTAAATGCGTTTACTATCGAGTCAGCAATGAAAATGGTTGCTGGAACGGCAAGATCTATGGGTATAAATGTTAAAGGTGGTAATCCACCAAAATAGTTTAATAATGGGAAAAATTTCTAAAAATAGAAAGTTATCTGAATCAAAGATTGACAAAACCAAGGTATATACTTTGGAAGAGGCAAGCTCTTTGATTAAAGAGGTAACAACCACAAAGTTTGATGCTTCTGTTGATTTGGCTGTTAGGTTGGGCGTTGATCCAAAAAAAGCAAATGAAATGGTCAGAGGAGTTGTATCTCTACCAAACGGAACTGGAAAGAATATGAAAGTATTAGCTCTAGTTTCGCCTGACAAAGAAGAGGAGGCTAAAAGTGCAGGAGCTGATTTTGTTGGACTTGATGAGTATATTGACAAGATTAAATCTGGGTGGACCGATGTTGATGTAATTGTTACGATGCCTAGTGTTATGGGAAAACTTGGACCTCTTGGTAGAATTTTAGGTCCCAGAGGTTTAATGCCTAATCCAAAAACTGGCACTGTTACAATGGATGTTGGTAAGGCAGTAAGTGATGTAAAGGCTGGAAAAATAGACTTTAAAGTAGATAAGACTGGAATTGTTCATGCCTCGATTGGCAAAGTTTCATTTAGTCCTGATAAAATTTTAGGTAATGCTAGTGAACTGATTCAAACATTAATCAAGCTTAAGCCTACATCATCCAAGGGTACATACATAAAGAGTATTTTTATGTCGTCAACCATGAGCCCTAGTTTAGCTATTGAAACAAAATTTTAATCAAAATGACAAAAGAAGAAAAATCAATAGCAATAGAGCAAATCAGTGAAATTTTAAAGTCAAATCAAAATATTTATTTGGCTGATATCTCTGGTTTAAATGCTTTACAAAGCTCAAGCTTAAGAAGGCTGTGTTTCAAGGCTGGTGTTAAACTTTCAGTAGTTAAGAACACATTATTGGAAAAGGCAATGGTTAGCTCAAATAAAGATTTTGGAGATCTCAAGGATACACTCACAGGGAATACATCTATTATGATTGCTGAATCCAGTAGTGCCCCGGCAAAGGTTATCAAAAATTTCAGAAAAAAATCTGAAAAACCAATTCTTAAGGGAGCTATGATTGATGAGGATATTTATTTGGGAGATGACCAATTAGAAACTCTTTTTGCAATAAAATCTAAGGAGGAATTAATCGGAGATATAATTGCATTATTGCAATCACCCGCTAAGAATGTTATTTCTGCACTGAAATCAAGTGGAGGAAAGCTTTCAGGAATTTTAGAATCCCTTTCAAAAAAATAATTTAAAATAATATTAATAAGTAAATAAAAACAGAAAAATGGCAGATTTAAAAACGTTCGCAGAACAACTAGTAAATTTATCAGTTAAAGAAGTAAGTGAGTTGGCTGATATTTTAAAAAATGAGTATGGTATTGAACCAGCAGCAGCAGCTGTTGCAGCTCCGGCTGTTTCAGGAGCAGCTGGCGGCGCAGATGCTGGCGAAGAAAAATCAGAGTTCGATGTTGTCTTGAAGGCAGCTGGTGGATCTAAATTGGCTGTAGTTAAGTTAGTTAAAGAACTAACAGGACTTGGTCTAAAGGATGCAAAAGAATTGGTTGATGGCGCGCCTAAAACTATTAAAGAAGCAGTAAGTAAGGACGAAGCTGAAGGATTTAAAAAATCCCTTGAGGAGGCTGGAGCTGAAGTAGAACTAAAGTAAGTCCTTTATACAATTTCAGGTATCCTGTAAATTTAGTTTGCAGGATATCTGTGCTTAGTTAAACAAGTTTTAATATTTATTTAAAAAATTCACATGTCCAATAATTTAGAAAGTAGAATTAATTTTTCATCTATTCAAAATGCTAGTAAATACCCTGATTTTCTAGATATACAAATTAAATCCTTTAAAGATTTTTTTCAGTTAGAAACCAAATCTGATGAAAGAGAAAGTGAAGGATTGTTCAACACTTTTCAAGATAATTTTCCAATATCAGATGCAAGAAATCAATTTGTATTGGAGTTTCTTGACTATTTTGTTGATCCCCCTAGATATTCAATTCAAGAATGTATCGAAAGAGGGCTTACTTACAGTGTCCCACTTAAAGCCAGGCTAAAATTGTATTGTACAGATCCTGAGCATGAAGATTTTGAAACCATTGTTCAAGATGTATATTTAGGTACTATTCCTTACATGACACCCAGTGGAACTTTTTGTATCAATGGAGCTGAGAGAGTAGTTGTTTCTCAGTTGCATCGTTCTCCTGGCGTATTTTTTGGTCAATCGTTTCATGCTAATGGTACAAAGCTATACTCGGCCAGGGTAATTCCATTTAAGGGTTCATGGATTGAGTTTGCTACTGACATAAATAGCGTAATGTACGCTTACATTGACAGAAAGAAAAAACTTCCTGTCACAACTTTATTCAGAGCCATCGGATATGAGAGAGACAAGGATATACTTGAAATATTTGATCTTGCTGAAGAAATTAAGGTTTCTAAAGCAAATCTCAAAAAATTCTATGGAAGAAAATTAGCTGCTCGTGTTCTAAACACTTGGCATGAAGATTTTGTTGACGAAGATACTGGTGAGGTTGTTTCAATTGAAAGAAACGAAATTGTACTTGATAGAGATACTGAAATTGATAAAGATAATGCTATTGAAATAATTGATTCTGGGGTAAAGACAGTTTTAGTACACAAGGAGATTACTGAACAAGGTGAGTACGCTATAATTCACAATACTTTGCAAAAAGATCCTACTAATTCTGAAAAAGAAGCTGTTGAACACATATATCGTCAGTTAAGAAATGCTGAGCCACCTGATGAGGAAACTGCAAGAGGTATTATTGATAAATTATTTTTTAGTGATCAAAGATATAATCTTGGAGATGTTGGACGTTACAGGATGAACAAAAAATTAGGGTTAGATATTGGAATGGAAAAGCAAGTCTTAACGACAGAGGATATAATTACAATTATTAAATATCTAATTGAACTAATAAATTCAAAAGCTGAGATTGATGATATTGATCACCTTTCTAACAGAAGAGTCAGAACTGTTGGTGAACAATTATCGTCTCAGTTCGGAGTTGGATTAGCCAGAATGGCTAGGACAATTCGTGAGAGAATGAATGTTCGTGACAATGAGGTTTTTACTCCAATTGACCTTATCAATGCAAAAACTTTATCTTCTGTAATAAATACATTTTTTGGAACCAACCAGTTATCTCAATTCATGGATCAAACTAATCCACTGGCAGAAATTACTCATAAAAGACGTTTGTCAGCCTTAGGTCCTGGTGGTTTGTCTAGAGAAAGAGCTGGATTTGAAGTTAGAGATGTCCACTATACACATTACGGCAGATTATGTCCAATTGAGACCCCGGAAGGTCCTAATATTGGTTTAATTTCATCTTTAAGTGTTTTTGCGAAAATTAACAATATGGGATTTATTGAGACTCCCTATAGAAAAGTTACACAAGGAAAAGTAGATTTAAGTTCTGAACCGATCTACTTGAGTGCTGAGGAAGAGGAAAATAAATTAATCGCACAATCAAATATTAATGTTGACAAAGCAGGAAAGATTTTGGATAGTAAGGTTATCGCGAGACAAGAGGGCGACTTCCCTTTAATTGAACCGGAAAACGTTCATTACACCGATGTAGCTCCTAACCAAATTGCTTCAATTTCAGCCTCTTTAATTCCCTTTTTAGAGCATGATGATGCAAATAGAGCACTTATGGGATCTAATATGATGCGACAAGCAGTACCTCTTTTATTGCCACAGTCCCCAATTGTTGGAACTGGTTTAGAAAAACAAGTTGCTTCTGATTCTAGAGTCTTAATTAATGCTGAGGGTGATGGAGTTGTTCAATATGTAGATGCAGATAAAATTGTAATAAAATACTCAAGAAATAAAAATCAATCATTAGCAAGTTTTGACTCGGAAATCGTAACATATAATCTTACAAAATTTAAAAAAACCAATCAAGGAACATGCGTAAATTTAAAGGCTATTGTATCAAAAGGTGACAATATTTCTCTTGGACAAGTACTTTGTGAGGGCTATGCTACTAATAATGGTGAGCTAGCTTTAGGGAGAAATATACAAGTTGCTTTCATGCCCTGGAAAGGATATAACTTTGAAGATGCAATTGTAATTTCTGAAAAGGTTGTGAGAGATGATGTTTTTACCTCAATCCACATTGATGAATATTCTATCGAAGTTAGAGATACTAAACTTGGAAATGAAGAATTAACCAGTGATATTCCTAACGTTTCAGAGGAAGCTACTAAGGACCTTGATGAAAATGGTATGATAAGAATCGGAGCAGAGATTAATGCAGGTGACATATTAATCGGTAAAATTACCCCCAAGGGTGAGAGTGATCCTACACCTGAAGAAAAATTGCTCCGTGCAATTTTTGGCGATAAGGCTGGTGATGTAAAAGATGCGTCTCTTAAAGCACCACCATCGTTAAACGGAATCGTTATTGATAAAAAGTTGTTTGAAAGGTCTGTAAAAGATAAAAGTAAAAGATTACAAGACAAGGAAGATCTAGCCTTATTAGACGAATCATATGACAAAAGATTCCTTGAGTTAAAAGAAATACT
>NTKO01000026.1 GCA_002457735.1 Bacteroidetes bacterium MED-G13
TGCTGTTCCTGATGATGCTTGTGAGGAAACACAATATGGTGAAACAGAGGACTATACTGTAAATATAGTGGAAAGCTTAAGTATTGAAGATATTGATGGCTCGTTAATTAAGGTTTTTCCAAATCCATCAGATGGAATATATAACATCAATTTGAACGGTCAAATATTAACTTATGAGATTAGTAATTTATTAGGTCAACTTCTAAAAAACGGCAAATTAGAAAACGGCAACAACATGCTTGACTTGACAAATCAAAAAATTGGAATTTATTTTCTAAAACTAATTTCTGCCAGTGGTAATACTAAAACCATTAAACTTATCAAACAATAGTTATTTTAATTAAATTCCATAATAAAAAATGCTACTAATTATTTAGTAGCATTTTTTATTATGGCCTAACATTTGTATAATTTCTATAATGACTAAAGATATTTTGATAAAGCTTATTTCCTTTCAATTTTTACTAATCTTTTCATTAGGATATACGCAGTCTAATATCAAGCTGCAATTTGAGAGATATTTTTCTGAAAATAATTTGGACTACATTAATTTTAATATTAACAGCAAAATTGAAAATAACCAACACTACAAGGTTTATTATCTGCAGCAAAAGCTAAATAATATTGAGATATACAATTCAATTTCCATAGGGGTCATAAAAGAAGAATCTATTTATAACTTTTCCAATAGATTTACAGATAAAAAATATTTTAAGAATGTAGGTTTTGATGTAAAATATTCATCCATTGATGCATTAAGTAATACCATTTCTGCTTATAATTTGAAAGTTGACAGCCAAGTAGTTCCAAGCTTAAAATATTTTTTATTCAATGAAAGATTAGAGCTTACATGGAATTTTCAATTATTTTCATTAAATGATAATAACCTATACAACTTTTTTATCAGTGCAATTAATGGAGAAACATTATTTGTAGAAAATTGGACATATAATTGTAAATCCAATCATTTTCTAAATGAACAAAGTCATAACCACTCACACTACATATACAACTCACAATTTCTCAATGATGGTGCTTCTTATGGAGTCATAAAATTACCAAATGAAAGCCCTATTGATGGACCGTTTGAAACAGTTGTAAATCCTGCAGATCCTATTGCTTCCCCTTTTGGTTGGCATGATACAGACGGAAATATTGGTCCTGAGTTCACCATAACTAGAGGAAATAATATATATGCAAGGGAAGATGATGAGGGAGATAATTCTCAGTCTGGAACTGACTACTCCCCCGACGGAGGAAGCTCCTTAAATTTTAATTACGACTTTGATATCACTGGAGAACCTGCTAGTTATCAAGATTTGTCGATTACAAATCTTTTTTACACTGGAAATATGGTACATGATATATGGTATAATTATGGATTTGATGAGCAAAGTGGAAATTTTCAAGAAAATAACTATGGTAATGGAGGCCAAGGCGGAGATAGTGTAATTGCTGATGCACAAGATGGATCTGGATTAAATAATGCCTCTTTTAGTCCAACTCCTGATGGTCAAAACCCTATTATTACTATGTATTTGTGGAATTCTCAAGATGGTGAACCACTTACAATTTTAAATGGGAGTTTGGAGGGAACTTATAATGGGATTCCAGCTGCATTTGGAGACCCACTACCCTCAGATAATTCATTAACTGGAGAGCTTGTGCTAGTTCAAGATATGCCCGTTATTGGTGGAGAAAATGATTTTTATGATGCATGTGAAAATATTGTGAATGCAAACGAGATAAACGGAAAAATTGCAGTAATCAGAAGAGGAACGTGTGATTTTAGCTTTAAAACGTTAGCTGCACAAAATGCTGGTGCAATCGCTGTTATTATGACAAATAATGAGCCTGGAAACGCTATTATTATGGGCGAAGGCGCCACAACGGGAACGACAATACCTTCAATTATGGTCAATCAAAATTTTGGAGAAATGTTAATTTCAGAACTGGAATCAGGCGCTACAATAAATGCAAATTTAACGGAAAGTGGTGGTTTTTTAGATGGAAGTTTTGATAATGGAATTATTGCTCACGAATATGGACATGGTATTACCTCTAGATTAGTTGGTGGAGCACAAACAGTTAGTTGTCTAAATAATGATGAAACAATGAGCGAAGGACTTTCCGATTGGATAGGTTTAATGTTAATGCTAAAAGAAGAGGACTATCCAGAAAAAGCTGTGGGGTATGGAACTTATGCATCAAGCCAAACGATTGATGGGCCTGGGATTAGAAATGCGCCTTACTCAACTGATTTTAACGTTAATAACTACACCTATGGTGATACTAATAATACAAATAATTTATCTCAGCCTCATGGAGTTGGTTTTGTTTTTGGCACTATGTTGTGGGATTTAACATGGGCATTTATAGATCAGTATGGATTTGATTCAAATTTGTTCAGTGGAAACGGTGGAAATAATAAAATTATGCAATTATTTATTGATGCTTTGAAACTTTCTCCCTGTAATCCTGGTTTTGTAGAATTTAGAGATGCGATTTTATTAGCTGATGATCTCACCAATAATGGTGTACATGAATGTTTGATTTGGGAAGTATTTGCAAGAAGGGGGCTTGGTGTTTTAGCTGATCAGGGAAATGCAAACAATAGGCAAGATCAAACAGAAGATTTTTCTATACCCTCATCTTGTGAAGAGCCCGAAAACCAAAATGATATAGGTATCTTAAGCATTGATTCCCCAGTAACTGGTGTCCTTACCAATAATGAAACTATTAGTATGTCAATTAGAAATTTTGGAATTAATGACATCAATAATTTTGAAGCATATTATTCAGTAAATGGGGATGATGTGATTTCACAATTTATTACTCAAACAATAGGATCAACTGAAATTATTGAATTTTCTTTTGAAACAAATTTCGATTTCTCATCCCCTGGTGATTACTCGATCACATGTGGTTTGAATCTAGAAAATGATGAAGATTTATCAAATAATTCTATTAGTATCAATATTACAAGTCAAGAAGAAACTAACTGCCCAGATGTATATAATCTTCCAATTGCTTGGAGAGATTATTTTGAATGCTATGACGCATTTACTATCGATAATTTTGGAGAATGGATTTCCTATGATTTAGATGGTGGTACCACATGGGGGGCAAATGCAATCGATTTTGAAAATGAAGGATATGTGGGAACTGCAATAATTTATAACCAAGAACAGGCTATTCCCTCTGGAAATGCACCAAGTGAAGAACCTCTTTGGAATACTTATGAGGGTAGTCAAGGTCTGTATTTCATAGCATCCGGTGCATCTAATACAACTACTCCCAACAATGACTGGATGATCAGTCCAGAATTTTCATTAAATGGTATAAGTAATCCTATTTTAAGCTTTGTTGCGAAAAGCTTAAAAGATGATTATGGTCTAGAGCGATTTAGAGTTGCTGTAGGAAATTCCAGTGATTACAATGACTTTCAGTTTATTAATGATGGTAATTATATTGAAGCACCTACTGATTGGACAAACTACGAATTTGATTTATCATCTGTTCAAGGAGATAATGTTAGAATCGGAATTAACTATGTTTCTGATGACTCTTTCTTATTACAAATGGACTCATTTAAAATTGAAGGTTCATTATCTATCAATGATTTTCCTGAGATGAAAATTACATATTCTTACAACCCTATCAATAAAGAACTACAAGTAAATTCATCAGAAATTCTTACTAATATAAAAATTTATAACACCATTGGGCAAAATGTTCTTAGTACAGAAATTAATGCATTTGAACATTACATGAACCTTAATTTTCTATCTCCTTCTATTTATTTTGTAGAAGTTGAGAGTTATGGTAAAGTAAAAACGTTTAAGCTGATTGTTAACTAATCTTGTGGTATATATACTATTTGTTTTTGCTGAAAATAGTCGTAATCAAAAATCTCATTTAGCTTAATAATTGTTTTAAAAGGAACTGATTTTAACTCCTCATTGAGATCACCTCCCTTGAGTACTATGATACCATTTTTTATTAAATTTTTGGAATCTGAGTTACAACAATTTTTAGACCATTGTAATAGTTTTGGAATCTTTGCCACAGCTCGTGAAACCATAAAATCATATTTTAAATTTAAGTCCTCTGCTCTGGATTTATAAGTATTAATATTTTTTAAATTAAGATCTTTACAAACCGCATTTACAACATCTACCTTCTTTTTTACACTATCAACCAAGTTAAAATTACATTCTGGGAAAAATATTGATAATGGTATTCCAGGAAAACCACCACCTGTTCCTAAATCTAGAATGCTAGTTCCTTCTTTAAAATCAATAAATTTTGCAATAGATAAAGAATGAAGTATGTGGTGCAGAAAAATATTATCAATGTCTTTTCTTGAAATGACATTTATTTTAGAATTCCAGAATTTATAAATCTTTTCTAACTCTAAAAATTTATTTTTTTGATCATCAGATAAATTTGGAAAATGATCTAAAATTACATTCATGTCACAAAAGTTATTAAATAAATACAATATTGTAAAAAATAATTTCATTTATTAATTCCTAGATCTTATTTTTATCTTAATAATTAATATGAACGAATTCCTATCTTCAAGAGTTAAAAATCTTGCGACCTCGCAGACACTAGCAATGGCTGCAAAAGCAAAAGAATTAAGATCTAAAGGTGTTGATATTATTGGTCTTAGTTTGGGGGAGCCTGACTTTAACACCCCTGACTTTATCAAAAGTGCTGCGGTTAAAGCTATTGAAGAAAACTATAATTCTTACACACCAGTTGATGGATATGATGCATTGAAAGATTCAATTATTCATAAATTTAAAAGGGATAATAATTTAAACTTTAAGAAATCACAAATAGTTGTTTCCACTGGGGCAAAACAATCTCTGTATAATATTGCATCAGTGCTAATTGAAAAAAATGATGAAGTTATTTTACCATGTCCCTATTGGGTTAGCTACAGTGACATTATCAAATTAAAGGGCGGTGTACCTGTTGAAATCAAAACAGATATCAAAAATGACTTTAAAATGACTGCAGCGGAACTGGAATCCTCAATAACTCCAAATACTAAAATGATTTGGTTTAGCTCCCCATGTAATCCCAGTGGCTCAGTGTATAATATGGATGAATTAAAGTCACTTGTAAAAGTATTGGAAAAGCATGAAAAAATATTTGTAGTTTCCGATGAAATTTATGAACATATAAACTACTTAGGAAAACATTTTAGTATTGGTAGTTTTGATGAAATTAGAGATAGAGTCATTACTGTAAATGGAGTTTCTAAAGCATTTGCTATGACTGGATGGAGGATTGGTTATTTGGGGGGTCCTGAGTGGATTGCAAGAGCCTGCAATAAGATTCAAGGTCAAGTTACAAGTGGTGCAAATTGTATCGCACAGCGTGCTGTCATAACTGCACTTAATGAAGATCCAAAAAAAATTAAATATATGGTTGATGAATTTAAATCAAGAAGAGATTTAATTTTAAGATTATTAAGTAATGTTAAAGGATTTGTTTGCAACAAACCGGATGGAGCATTTTATGTTTTCCCTGACATATCATTTTATTTTAACAAAACAATTGATGGAATTGCAATTAATAATGCATCAGAAATGTCAATGTTTTTATTAGAAAAAGCTCAAGTTGCAACAGTAACTGGGAATGCATTTGGAAACCCTAATTGTATTAGAATTTCATATGCCGCTTCAAAAGACAAAATTATTGAAGCAATTGAAAGAATAAAAAAGTGTCTCAGCTAATATTATCTATTACTCCAAAAGTAGGGGGTAAATACAATTAGCACAGTAAATAATTCTAATCTTCCAAGCAACATCAAGAAAGAAGACCACCACTTTGCTAAAATTGGTAAATCATAAAAAGTATTCATCGGACCAAAAGATCCGATTGAGGGACCAACATTACCAAGACTAGATGCAGAAATTCCAATTGCTGATTCAAAGTCTAATCCAAATATACCGAATACCATTGCCCCAACTATAAAGGATAGTATATATACAATAAAAAAACCTAAAATATTATATGTAATTTCATTAGATACTGAAGATGAGTTATACCTAAGTGGAATAATTGCATGTGGGTGCAATATCTTTTTAAACTGAAGAATACCATTTTTTATAATTAGGATATGTCTCATTATCTTAAACCCACCAGATGTACTTCCAGCTGAGCCGCCCAGAAACATTAAACCAAAAAATAGTAATAACAACAAAGGTGACCAGGCGGTATAGTCCGCTGTTACAAAACCTGTTGTTGTAATTATAGATACTACCTGAAAAACAGAATTTCTAAATATTTCCTCAACCCTACTTAAATTATTTCCAGAGTATTGAGAAAAGAGATCAGGATTTAAAAATATTGTTACAGCAACGAAGGCGGTAAAGAATAAAATAAAAAATAGATAAATTCTTAATTCTTCGTCTTTAAAAATCCTTTTGAAATCAAGCTTAAAGGCAAAATAACTAAGAACAAAATTTGTTCCGGCGATAATCATGAAGAAAACGATAATATATTGAATTAATGGATTTGTATTCCAGTGCCCAATACTTGCATTTTTTGTTGAAAAACCTCCTGAAGCAATATTACTCATTGAATGGTTTATGGCATCGAAAAAACTCATTCCGGCTAATTTTAAAAAAATAGTCTCAATAAAAGTAAATGACACATATATCAGCCATAACCTTTTCGCTGTATCTGTAATTCTGGGGTGTAATTTGTCAGTATTTGGGCCAGGAGATTCAGCACTGAAAAGCTGCATACCACCAATTCCAAGCAATGGTAAAATAGCAATCGCAAAAACAATCATACCCATACCACCAAGCCAATGTGTAATACTTCTCCAAAATAAAATTCCATAAGGTAAGCTTTCAACATCATCAATAATCGTTGCCCCAGTGGCCGTGTAACCAGATGTGGTTTCGAAAAAAATATTCGAAAAACCATTAATTGACTCCGAAATAAAGTATGGAGCTGTTCCTGAAAGAATCATTATAATCCACCCTAAGACAACTATTAAGTAGCCCTCTCTTTTGTTAATCTGTTTATCATGGTCTTTGTTCAGTAAAAGTAAGATCAAGCCTAATAAACAAACTGCAAATCCAGAAATCAATAAATCATTTGTAACACCATCATTGTAATAATAACTAACTAATGAACTTAAGAACATAAATGCTCCGTTGATTATCAAAAGAAAACCTAAAAAATAGAATATAATTTTAAGATTAATATTCATCAAAATAACTTTTCAACTTTATTTATGGAATCTTTAAGACAACAAACAACAATCCTGTCTTGATTTAAAATTTTAAAATCTCCAAGTACAATATTTCCTCTTCCTTCTCTTATAACTCCAGCAATAATAGCTGACCTTGGGAAATTTAAATCACGAACAACTTTATTACAAATTTTTGAATCTTCATTTACAACATATTCCAATAACTCGGCGTCCATGTTATCCAGTTGCGATATTGCTATCACTTCAGCTTTATGCACATGTTTGGAAATTGCATCTGCTGCAAGAAGTTTTTTATTGATTAATGTATCAATACCACTTATTTGGGTTAGTTTGTAGTAATCAAGGTTATCAACTAGAGCAATTGTTTTTTCTATTCCTTTTGTATTTGCAATCAAACTAGACATAATATTGGTTTCAGAATCCCCTGTGACCGCTATAAACGCATCCATTTGATCTACCTGCTCTTCTTCTAGCAAGTCAGAGTTAGTTCCATCCCCATGAATTACAAGACACTCGCTTAAATCCTCAGCTAACTCCTCTGCTCTCTCTTTATTAACTTCAACTAGCTTTACATTTATTTCGTCTTTAGTTAAGTCTTTGGCAACCTTTTTCCCAACACGTCCACCACCAAGAACCATAACATTTTTAATTGTATCATTATTTTGGCCTGAAATATTTAGTAGTTCTTCTTCTCCTCCAGGTTCTGTCATGAATACAATATGGTCACCATTTTTAAAAATAGTATCTCCTCGAGGAATTATCGTTTTATCTCCTCTTTTGATAGAAATAGGGAAAAAATGAGTTTCTGGAAAAATTTTTGCTGATTCAACAACTGTTTTTCCAACAAATTTTGAAGTATGTGTAGCACTCAGGCCCAGGGTAATTAACGCCCCATCATCAAATTCAAATGGATCCGTAAACTCAGACCTGTTAATTACCATATTTATTTCTTTTGAAGTAAGAATTTCAGGAGATATTAATTCGCTAATACCAAGATCTTCAAATTGTAAATCTTTTTCTTTTATAAGTTCCGGATTAGAAATCCTGGCGATCGTTTTTTTTGCGCCCATTTTGCTAGCCAAATAACAAGTTAAAAGATTAATAGACTCTGATGCGGTTACACCTACAAATAAATCACAGTCTGAAATATTAGATTTTTTAAGTGTAGAAATTGATGTGCAATCCCCCTGAACAACCCTTATATCCAATTGACTATTTGGGAAAGATAATTTCTCATCATTTGAATCAATCAGAGTAATTTCCTGAGATTCATAAGATAATAATTTTGCTAAATGAGACCCTACTTCACCGGATCCAGCAATTATTATTTTCATTATTTATAATAATTCTTCAAGCAAATATATACTATTTTTAGATAATCAGATATTAAGATTAATAAATTATGAAACAATAAATTACTCATGTTTTGGTTGTATAATTTATATTTACAGGACAAAATAATTGATGAATTATATATATAAATTAATACTGTTTTTAATATTAGTCTCTTTTCAATATTCATTTGGACAATTCTACCACAAGAAGCAGGTCCTGAACAATGAGAATTTTGATAAACCACCATTATCCTGGGGATATTTTCTGGGATTTAATAGTTACGACTTTAATTTTGACTATGTAAACAATGCATCTGATATTCAAACTAAAAAATCTACAGGGTTTAATGTAGGATTAATCGGAAATATAAGAATTAATGATTATTTCGATATTCGTTTTGAACCAGGATTAATAATGTCTAAAAGAGATATTTTATATGATTATGTTGACTTTGGTTCTGACGAGTTTATTGAAAATATTCATTTGAGAGAAATAAAGTCAACCTACATACATTTTCCCATTTTAGTAAAAATTTCATCTAAAAGACTAAATAATTTCAAGCCATTTCTTCTTGGTGGCCTTTCAACTGCTATTAATCTTTCAAGTAAAGAAAATAGTTTAAATGATAACAGTTTAGGAGAATTTCGAACAAAAAGGAATATATTTTTTTACGAAATTGGTTTTGGAATTGACTTTTATTTAGAGTGGTTTAAGTTTACTCCAAGTATTCGTGGAATTTTTGCTATTAATGATGAACACATTCCAGATAATGAGATTAATAGCCCTTGGACATCTAATATTAAGCATATGAAGACCAGTGGTTTTGTTTTGAATTTTACTTTTCAATAATTATCAATTGTTAAGACGTGATAAAAAAATCGCAACTGAATTTGCAACATTTAAGCTGTCAATTTTGTTCCCATATTTTTTAATTGTAATTGACTCAGAAACTATTTTTTTTAGATGATTACTAATTCCTTCAGATTCATTTCCGAAAAAAATAATTTGATTTTTTTTAAAATTATAGTTTTTTAAATGTTTACCATTCAAGTCAGCCAAAACTAAATTTTTTGATTTTTTAATTATAAAATTAAGATCAGTATAAGTTATATTTACCCTGGAAATAGATCCCATAGTGGCTTGAATGACTTTTGGATTGTAACAATCAACAGTATCCAAACTGCATATCAAATCATCAATTGCAAACCAATCACAAAGACGAATTATTGAACCCATGTTTCCTGGGTCACTGATGTTTTCAAGAGCAATAATATTTTTGCTAAAATTGATATCTTTCAGCTTAGGTATTTTAAAAACTGCTAAAACATTATTAGGTGTTTTTAAATTACTGATCATTGATAATTTTTCAGAACTAACCCTAAAAAAACAATCATATTCTTCATATTTATTTTCAATTGAATAAATACTATCTAGCTGAAGATTTGAGGCTAAAAGTTCATTAACAACTTTACTCCCCTCGGCTACAAAAAGTTTATGTTTTTTTCTATTTTTTTTTTGGGAAAGAGAACGAATTAATTTTATCTGATTTTTTGTAATCATATTATTAGTTATTAGTAACTTTACCAGCGTTAAAATTAAAGTAAACTAACCATAAAACATAACTATTTTAATGAATCATAATATCAAACCTGGAGTTGCTACGGGAAATCAAGTTCAAGAAATCCTAAAACTTGCTAAGAAAAAGAAGTTTGCTTTACCAGCAGTTAATGTAATTGGGTCCAGCAGTATAAATGCTGTTTTAGAGACAGCAAAAAAATTAAATTCACCAGTAATTATTCAGTTTTCAAATGGGGGTGCAACTTTTAATTCTGGTAAGGGTTTGGATAATGAAAATGAATTTTCATCCATCAATGGTGCCATCTCAGGTGCATTACATGTACACACTATGGCAAAAGCTTACGGAATTCCTGTTATTTTACATACAGATCATTGTGCAAAAAAACTTTTGCCATGGATTGATGGATTAATGGTTGCAAATGAAAAAATGTTTAATGATAAAGGTCATTCCTTATTTAGCTCTCACATGCTAGATCTTTCAGAGGAGCCAATTGAAGAAAATATTGAAATATGTAAAGCGTATCTTACAAGGATGTCCAAAATTGGGATGACTCTTGAGATTGAATTAGGAATAACAGGAGGAGAAGAAGATGGAGTTGACAATTCTGATATTGATGAATCAAAACTATACACGCAACCTGAAGAAGTTTCATATGCCTTTGAAAATTTAATTAAAATTAGTGATAAATTTATGGTTGCTGCAGCATTTGGAAATGTTCATGGGGTATACAAACCTGGAAATGTAAAATTAACGCCTAAGATTTTAAAAAATTCACAAGAGTATATTTCAAAGAAATTTAATATTAAACATAATTCAATTGACTTTGTATTTCATGGAGGATCTGGATCTTCTGTTGATGAAATTAGAGAAGCCATTGACTACGGGGTTATTAAAATGAATATTGATACAGATATGCAATATGCTTATATGTCTGGAGTAAGAGATTATTTTATTAAAAATATTGATTATTTAAAATCCCAAATTGGTAACCCAGATGGAGAAGAAAATCCTAACAAAAAATATTATGACCCAAGAAAATGGATCAGAGAAGGTGAAAAAAGTTTTGTTGAGAGACTTTCTAAAGCTTTTCATGATTTAAATAATGTGAATACATTATAAATTTTTAGATTTGTTTTAATATACAAATTAGTATGGCTTGGTTTAAAAGACGTAATAAAGGGATTCAAACACCAACTCAAGAAAAAAAAGATATTCCCAAAGGACTTTGGTACAAGTCACCTACGGGAAAAGTTATTGATACCGATGAGCTTCAAAAAAATTTTTATGTTAGTCCTGAAGATGATTATCACGTAAGAATTGGTAGTAATGAGTATTTTACAATTTTATTTGACGGTAAATTTAAAGAATTGGACAGGTCATTAAGCTCAAAAGACCCGCTAAAGTTTATCGATAAAAAAAAATATACAGACAGACTCAAAGAAGCAAAAAATAAAACAAAACTCAATGATGCTGTTCGTACTGCTGTTGGAAAGTCATATGGGAAAGATTTAGTAATTGCTTGTATGGACTTTTCCTTTATTGGAGGTTCAATGGGTAGTGTTGTAGGTGAAAAAATTGCTAGAGCAATAAACTACTCAATCAATAAAAAAATACCATTACTAATTATTTCCAAATCTGGTGGTGCGAGAATGATGGAGGCGGCCATTTCCTTAATGCAACTTGCAAAAACTTCTGCAAAACTCGCACAATTAGCTGAAGCTAAAGTTCCATATATATCTTTATGTACTGATCCTACAACTGGTGGAACAACAGCATCTTTTGCCATGTTAGGAGATGTTAATATTAGTGAGCCAGGTGCATTAATTGGATTTGCCGGTCCAAGAGTTGTAAAAGATACTACCGGAAAGGATTTACCAGAGGGTTTTCAAACTGCAGAATTTGTTTTAGATCATGGATTTTTAGATTTTATTTCTCACCGAAGAGATTTGAAGAAAAAAATAAATCTATTTATTGATTTAATTTCAAATAAACCTGTTAGGTAATAATCTATTTTTTATATATTTGCACCGCTAAATGGCATACATAAAAATCATTTAAAATAATATTGGCATGTATTTAACAAAAAAAAACAAAGAGGATTTATTCAAAAAACACGGTAAAAGTGTAAAAGATACCGGAAGTGCTGAAGGGCAAATTGCTTTATTTACACTCAGAATAAATCATTTAACTGAGCACTTAAAAAATAACAAAAAAGATTTCAACACAGAAAGAGCTTTGGTAAAGCTTGTTGGAAAAAGAAGATCGCTTCTTGATTACTTAACAAAAAAAGATATTTTGAGATATAGAGCGATTGTAAAAGAACTAGGATTAAGAAAGTAATTGAGTCCTTTATTATTACTTGTAGTTATTCATTGGTCAAAACTTCAACACAAAATTTATAACCAAATTAATAATTATGAAACCAAAAGTTTTTAAAGAAACTATAGACCTAGGTGATGGAAGATCCATAACCATTGAAACTGGTAAACTTGCAAAACAGGCACACGGATCTGTTGTTGTTCAAATGGGAAAATGCATGTTGTTATGTACTGTCGTATCAAACTATGAAAGTGCAAATGTGGATTTTTTACCCTTAACTGTTGATTACAGGGAAAAATTTGCCGCAGCTGGAAAATACCCTGGGGGGTTTTTCAAAAGAGAAGCAAGACCTAGTAGTGATGAAATTCTAACTATGAGACTTGTAGATAGAGTATTAAGACCTTTATTCCCTAAAGATTACCATAATGAAACACAAGTAATGATACAATTAATGTCTCATGATGAAGAGGTTATGCCTGATGCATTAGCTGGATTAGCAGCTTCTGCAGCAATTCAACTAAGTGATTTTCCTTTTGAATGTCCAATTTCAGAGGCAAGAGCTGCCAGAATTAATGGGGAATTCGTAATAAACCCAAGTAGACAACAATTAGAAGAAGCTGACATTGATATCATGGTTGGAGCTTCCAAAGATTCAGTGATGATGGTAGAAGGTGAAATGGAAGAATGCTCTGAGGAAGAAATGGTTGAAGCTATTAAGTTTGCACATGAATTCATTAAAAAACAGTGTGATGCTCAAGAAAAGTTGGCTAAAGCTTTTGGTAAAAAAGAAACTCGTGAATACGATTCCGAAGAGAAGGATGAAGACCTAATGGAAAAAGTAAATGACTTCACTTATGATAAATGCTATGATGTTGCTAAAAAAGGTTTATCCAAAGCAGAGAGAGGTGAAGCTTTTGGTGCTGTTAAAGAACAACTAATGGAAACCTTTTCTCAAGAAGATCTTGAAGAAAAAGAAGGGTTAATTAAAAAATATTTCTACAAATCTGAAAAAGAAGCAATAAGAAATTTGACGTTAGAAAATGGCATTAGACTTGACGGGAGAAAAACCACTGACATAAGACCAATTTGGTGTGAGGTAGATTATTTGCCTTCCACTCATGGTTCTTCACTCTTTACCAGAGGTGAAACTCAAGCTCTTGCAACGGTAACTTTAGGTACTTCCAGAGAAGCCAATCAAATTGATTCTCCAACATACGAAGGAGAAGAGAGATTTTATTTACATTACAACTTCCCTCCTTTCTCTACTGGTGAAGCAAGACCTTTAAGAGGAACTTCCAGAAGAGAGATTGGACATGGTAATTTGGCACAAAGAGCATTAAAAAGAATGGTTCCATCTGATTGCCCTTACACTGTGAGAGTGGTAAGTGAAGTTCTAGAAAGTAACGGGTCATCATCAATGGCTACTGTATGTTCAGGAACTATGGCTTTAATGGATGCTGGTGTTCAATTGAAAAAACCTGTTTCAGGAATAGCTATGGGATTAATTTCTGATGGTAAAAAGCATGCTGTACTTAGCGATATTCTTGGAGATGAAGATCATTTGGGTGATATGGACTTTAAGGTAACCGGAACAGCTGATGGAATTACAGCTTGTCAAATGGATATTAAAATTAAAGGACTTTCTTATGAAATTCTAATTGAAGCTCTAAATCAAGCAAAAGATGGAAGACTACACATATTAGGAAAACTAACGGACACTATTAAGGAGCCCAATCTGGATGTGAAGGTTCATGCACCCAAGATGATCACCAGAAGAATTCCTGGTGACTATATTGGTGCTCTAATTGGTCCTGGAGGTAAAAATATTCAGGAATTACAAAAAACTAGTGGATGTTCTTTAGTTATTAATGAAGATCCAGAAACAGAAGAAGGAATCGTTGAAATACTTGGAACCGATCAAGAGGGAATTGACATGGTACTTTCTAATATTGAATCTATGTTATTTAAACCTGAAGTTGGCAGTGTTTATGAAGTTAAAGTAATTAAGCTTTTAGATTTTGGTGCTGTTGTAGAGTACGTTGAAGCTCCAGGAAATGAAGTTTTATTGCATATTTCTGAGCTAGCTTGGGAAAAGACTGATAAAGTAACTGATGTTGTTAATTTAGGTGACACTTTAGATGTTAAGTATTTTGGTATTGACCCTAGAACAAGAAAAGATAAAGTTTCAAGAAAAGCTTTGTTGCCAAAACCTGAAGGTTATGT
>NTKO01000027.1 GCA_002457735.1 Bacteroidetes bacterium MED-G13
GTGTTTAATTCTAAACGCTCCTTTTGATTTGTAAAAAAGTTTAAAAAAAACTTATCATCAGTTGATGGTTTTCGCAACTCAGCGTTAATTTGCCCAGAAATGCTTTCATATCCGTTAACAACACTACCTGATCCTTTAGCAACCTGAATACTTTCTATCCAAGTCCCTGGGATATAGGTTAATCCATATGATTGCAGTGCTCCTCTAATAGCTGGAGTGTTTTCAATAGACATTAATATGTTTGGACTACTTAGCCCTAACATTCTTATTTGTTTTCTCCCAGAAATGGCATCTGAGAAATTTACATCAATGGAGGGAGTTGTTTCAAAGCTTTCAGCAAGATTACAGCAAGCAGCTTTAAGAAGCTCTTCAGCAGATATTTTCAAAATATTTGCTGAACTTAAAAGCGAAACAGATGAACTTTTAGAATTATAAGTTACCTGTACTTCTTCTAAATCTAATTTTTTTTGTAGATAGATTTTTTGGTTTTCATAATTTGATCTTATAGTGTCATTTAAAAAACCAACATAACTGATAACATATTTATCAATATTGTTAGGGTTTTCAAGATTATAATTCCCATCAATATCTGTCACAGTACCAGCAGATTTATCAATCCAATATACATTGGCACCAACTACCGGCGTGTCATCATTTTCAAGAACTTTTCCACTGATTTCTTGTGATGTAAAAATCAATGGAAATAAGAGTGTAATAAAGAAGAAAATTTTTCTCATAATATCTATGATAAATTTACAAAAGATATTTATCAATTATTAAAAAAAAAGTGTTAACAAAATAAGATTCTTTAACATAGAAATTTGCTTTTGCATGTTTCAATTTATTTATTTTTGTGATAATGAGTAATCTTAAAATTAAATCTGCACTAATTTCAGTTTTTTCTAAGAAAGGTATAGCTGAAATTATTCATGAACTTGTGAAAAATAATGTGATTATATACTCAACGGGCGGAACTTATGATTTCATTAAAAATTTAGGCCATAATGTAATTAAAGTTGAAGATATTACCACATTTCCTTCAATTTTTGGAGGGAGAGTAAAAACACTACACCCAAAAATATTTGGTGGTATTTTATACAGACGAGAAAACGAGAAAGACAATAAAGAAAAGGAAGAGTTTGATATACCACAAATTGATCTCGTGATTGTTGACCTATACCCATTTGAAGAAACAGTTATTTCTGGAGCTTCAGAAACTGATGTGATTGAAAAAATTGATATTGGTGGAATTTCATTAATAAGAGCTGCAGCTAAGAACTATAATGATGTTACATGTATTTCTTCAAAAAAAGATTACAAAAGTTTTTTATCTATCATAAAGAATAGTGATTGTGAGATTTCCTTAAATGATAGAAAAAAATTTGCATCCAATGCTTTTAAAATATCCTCAAATTATGATCATCACATTAATAATTATTTTTCTGAGGTTAATGAATCCTCACTAAGGTATGGAGAAAACCCTCATCAAAATGGAACATTCATCGGAAATTTAAATGAGATTTTCACTAAGATGCATGGTAAAGAACTAAGTTATAATAACCTTCTAGATATCGATGCTGCGTTAGATCTAATGAAAGAATTTAAAGATGAAAAACATACTTTTGCAATTTTAAAACACAACAACGCTTGTGGTATTTCTACTCGTGAATCATTAAAAAAATCTTATCATTGTGCACTTGAAGCTGATCCAGTATCTGCATTTGGCGGAATCCTAATATGTAATTCAAAAATGGATGTAGAAACTGCAGAAATTATCAATAAATTATTTTGTGAAGTAGTAATCTCTCCAAAATTTGATGAGGAGTCACTAACAATGTTAAAATCAAAGAAAAATAGGATAATTTTAAAATTGAATAGCTATCCTACTAAAAAAGACATTTCAAGAACATGCTTAAATGGATCGCTACACCAATCTGTGGACAATATCACAGATTCTCTTGATATTTTAACCTATCCCACTAAAATTAAACCTAATGCAGATCAAATTGATGACTTATTATTTGCATCAAAAATCTCTAAAAATACAAAGTCCAACACCATAGTATTGGTTAAGAATAAGCAATTACTTGCAAGCGGAACAGGTCAAACTAGTAGAGTAGATGCCTTAAATCAAGCCATAGAAAAAGCTGAAAAATTTGGTTTTGATTTAAATGGTGCTTCTATGGCTAGTGATGCTTTTTTTCCATTTCCTGATTGTGTTGAAATTGCTCACAAAAAAGGAATTAATTCTATTATTCAACCTGGTGGATCGATTAAAGATAACTTAAGTATTGATTATTGTAATGAAAATAGAATTGGAATGATATTCACAGGTATAAGACATTTTAAACATTGATCTTATCATATTGTTTTATTATTAAATTTTTATTCTTAGATTTACATATAGGCCTGATTTATAAATTATATTTTTTTCTTACCAATGGGGTTTTTTGATTTTTTAACAGAGGAAATTGCAATAGACTTGGGTACAGCAAATACTCTAATTATTCATAATGATAAAGTTGTAGTTGATAGTCCATCAATCGTTGCTAAAGATAGAATTTCAGGAAAAATTATCGCTGTTGGTAATGAAGCAAATCTAATGCAAGGTAAAACCCATGAAAATATAAAAACTATCAGACCTCTTAAGGATGGAGTTATTGCTGATTTTGATGCATCTGAACAAATGATAAACCTTTTCATTAAGAGTATTCCAACTCTAAAAAATAAATTATTTTCTCCCTCTTTAATTATGGTAATTTGTATTCCTTCTGGAATTACTGAGGTTGAAATGCGAGCGGTTAAGGAATCTGCTGAAAGAGTTAATGGTAAAGAAGTTTACTTGATACACGAACCAATGGCTGCTGCAATTGGAATCGGGGTTGATATTATGCAGCCAAAAGGAAATATGATAATTGATATTGGGGGTGGGACTACAGAAATTGCAGTTATTGCTCTTGGTGGAATTGTTTGTGACCAGTCTTTGAAGGTTGCGGGAGATGTTTTCACAAATGATATTATCTATTACATGAGAACACAACATAATTTATATGTTGGTGATAGAACTGCTGAAAAAATTAAAATCCAAATTGGTGCTGCTACGGAAGATCTTGATGATCCACCTGAAGAAATGAGCGTTCAAGGAAGGGACTTGTTAACTGGTAAACCTAAACAAATTAATATTTCTTATCGTGAAATTGTCAAAGCATTAGAAAAATCTATTCTTAGAGTTGAAGACTCAGTTATGGAAACTTTATCTAAAACTCCCCCAGAACTAGCAGCAGATATTTATAACACAGGAATGTATCTTGCTGGAGGAGGTTCCATGTTAAGAGGCTTAGATAAAAGACTTTCAAAAAAGACAGATCTTCCAGTTTATATTGCTGAAGATCCTCTGAGGGCGGTTGTTAGGGGAACAGGAATTGTGTTAAAGAATATTCCCAAATACAAAAGTGTTTTGATCAAATAGATAAGTATATATGCAACGAATAATTTATTTCTTAAACAGAAATAAAGAACTGATTTTATTTCTTTCGTTGTTTTTATTTTGTTTTTATTTAAACATAAGTTACAACCAGTACAATAATAGCAAACTTATTAATTCAAGTAACTCATTCTTCTCTTTCTTCTTCGAAACAAAAAGAAATATTTCTAAATATTTTGACTTAGAATATCAAAATAAAATTCTTGTTGATGAAAATTCTAAACTCAAAGAAAAGCTGTTTAATAATAATTTTGAAAGAATTGATTCACTAAATCAAAAAAAATATGATGTTAAATCTGCATCCGTAATAAAAAATAGTTTCAATAAACAATTTAATTTTCTTACGATAAATGTAGGATACTCAGAGAAAATTAAAATAGATAATGGAGTAATCTCATCCGACGGAGTTATCGGAATAGTAGATAAGGTTACAGAAAAATATTCTAGAGTCATATCCATATTAAACAAAAAATTTTTATTAAATGCTAAACATAAAAAAACAAATTTCTTTGGGATAATTTCATGGAATGGTAAAGATCCTCAAAAAGTTCAACTTAAAGATATTCCAAAAAGAGCAGAGATTGCAATTGGAGATTCAATTGTAACTGGTGGTAATTCATTAATTTTTCCAAAAGGAATTTTAGTAGGAACTGTAGAGTCCTACAAATTAGATTTTTCCGAAAATTATATTGAAATTGAAGTTTTGCTATCTACCGATTTGAGAAATTTGGATAGCGTATACATAATAAATAGTAATAATTTTGATGAGATAATTTCTTTGTATGAATAAAATTATATCAAATATTTTGTTTACTGTCTTTTTGATTTTTTTTCAAGCTATGTTTTTAAATCATGTAAATTTCTTGAATTTTATAAATCCTTATTTGTATATATTTTTTATCATATACTTTCCTTTAAAAACTAATAGGTCAATTTTTATTTTAATAGCATTCTTTACAGGCTTAATAATTGATTTTTTTTCTGATACTCATGGAATGCATGCAGCAGCATGCTTGTCCATAGCATATTTTAGAACTTACTTTTTAAAAATATTTTTTGGTATGGCATATAAACATCAAGTTGTAAAGTTTAAACATCTTGAATTCAAACAAAATTTTTTCTACTTAATTACTATGATTTTTACCCATCACGTAATCTTATTTTCTTTAGAAGTTTTTAGTCTTAATCATCTTAATATCATTTTTAAAAAAACTATTTGTTCGCTAATTTTTTCTTTTATTTTAATTATTATATTTTTTGAGTTTTTTATTAAGAAAAGCAAATGAGACAAAACCTTTTTTTTATTTTAATAATCTTTGTTTCAATCACTTTTGTAAGTAGACTATTTTACCTGCAAATTTACAATTCAAAACCCTACTCCATTTATGAAGATAATGCCATAGGAAAAGTTTATACCTATCCCAAAAGAGGATATATTTATGACAGAAATAATAAATTACTTGTTTCCAATCAGCCATCTTATGATATTATGATAACGCCTGGGTTAGTTGGGCATATAGATACAACTGAGTTCTGTGAGTTGTTAAAAATTGATAAAAATATTTTCAAAAAAAAAATTAGAATAACATCTAATTATTCAAAAAAAATACCCTCAGTATTTTTAGCACATATTTCAAAAGAAGATTATGGATATCTAGCAGAAAAAATAAGGAAATATAAAGGCTTTTATATTCAGAAAAGAAATCTAAGAGAATACAATACTAGAGGTGGAGCAAATGTTTTGGGCTTTGTTGCTGAAGTAAACAGAAGAAATATAGAAAATGATAGCTTCTATTCTAATGGTGATATCATTGGCAAACAGGGTGTAGAATTATCTTATGAAAAAAATTTGAGAGGGGAAAAAGGTATTAAATTCATTCAAAAAGATAGATTTAACAGAGAAATCGGAAGTTTTAATAATGGCAAAAATGATATTACTGCCATTGCAGGAAGTGATATCTCTATTACAATTGATTCTGAACTTCAAGAGTACGGAGAAAAATTGATGAATAACAAAAAAGGTGCAATTGTTGCAATTGAACCAAAAACAGGGGAGATTTTGTCACTAGTTTCAGGCCCATCATATGATCCAAATTTATTGGTTGGAAGAGATAGATCAAAAAATTATTTTTCATTATATAAAGACAGTATTTTTACACCTTTAATTGATAAAAGTCTACTTTCAAATTTTCCCGCAGGTTCCCCTTTCAAAATTATTAATGGTTTAATTGGGCTAGAGGAAGGCGTAATAAACGATAAGAGTACTATTTTTTGTAATGGATCCTATATTTATGGGAAAAATAAAAAATCTATGAAATGCCACTGCAGTGGTGGTTATAAAAATATTTACAGTGCAATTTCTGAATCATGTAACTCGTTCTTTGCCGAAACTTATGTTAAAATAATTAATAAAAATTCTAATATTAATAAAAATTTTGATGATTGGAGTGAAAATGTTAAAAGTTTTGGTCTTGGTAATTTTTTAAATAATGATCTCCCAATTGGGAAAAAAGGGGTTATCCCAAATTCTGATTTTTATAACAATTGGTACCCCGACTTTAGATGGGGTGCTCTTACAACATTGTCCAATTCAATTGGCCAAGGAGAAATTCTGGTTACCCCTATTCAATTAGCCAATATGATTTCAGTAGTTGCAAACAAAGGATATTATTACACTCCTCATGTAATCAAAAATATTGAGGGTGACTCGATTAGTAATAGATTTAGTCAAAAAAAAATAACTAATATAGATAAGAAATTCTTTGATAAAGTTGAAATTGGACTATTTGATGTCTTTCTTAATGGAACAGCTAAACGGCTAAAGGTAAAGGGAATTGATATTTGTGGAAAATCTGGAACTGCTGAAAATTTTACCAAAATTAATGGTAAAAAAACACAACTTACCGATCACTCAATTTTTGTTGCTTATGCACCAAAAGATAACCCAAAGATAGCAATAGCAGTTGTTGTGGAGAATGGGTATTATGGGTCTACATGGGCTGGAAGAATTTCGAGTTTAATGATTGAAAAATATTTAAATGGGTATGTCAAATATAAAAAAAGAGAAAATTCAGTGTTAAATAAGAATCTTTATGATGAATATATTAAGCCCTTTAGTAACAAGCCCTTTAGCATAAATAAATTATGATTAATCAAAGAAAAAACTTTATAAAACCTGATTGGTTAATTATAACTATTTACATTTTGCTTGCAGGCTTTGGAATTGGGAATATTCTATCTTCTAGTATTTCAGGTGAAGAAATTAGCTTATTTGATTTTAATAATCTTTACAGTAAACAGTTAGTGTTTTTTATGATTTCTATTTTATTTGCTTTTCTAGTTATGACAATTGAAGTGAAATTCTATGAAAGATTTGCAAGTATTTTTTATCTAATATCAATTGTTGTTTTATTAGGTTTATTTATTATTGGCAAAAGAGTTAATGGAGCTTTATCTTGGTATGATCTTGGGGGTTTTAACCTTCAACCCAGTGAATTTGTTAAGATTACAGTTGCACTCGCAATCTCTAAATATATCAGTGATTTCCAAACAAATCTTAAAAAAACCATAGATCAGTTTTGGCTTTTTCTTATAATTTTAATCCCTGTACTTATAATTATGTTACAAAATGATACAGGAAGTTCTATTGTATTTTTTTGCTTATTGATTGTATTATATCGGGAAGGAATTTCACAAAAGTATCTTTTATCAATTTTAGCAATTTCAGTTTTAGCAATTTTTACTTTAAAGTTTTCTGCCTTACATGCTTTTTTATTTAGCTTAGTTCCAACTATTCTATTCTTTCTCACTAAAAGAAAAATAAATAATAAGATCATTCGAGGGTTTGTTATTTCCTGCCTTTGTTTATTGACATGTTTTGTTGTTGACTATAGCTATAAAAATGTTCTTCGAACACATCAGCAAAATTATATTAAAGTTTGGCTAAATCTAGAAAAGGATCCAGCTAAAATTAAAAAAATGGAGAGCACAGTATTATATAATATAAACGAGTCAAAGAAAGCAATTAGTTCGGGAGGAGTGGTTGGTAAAGGCTATATGAAAGGAACAAGAACAATGGGTAATTTTGTCCCTGCTCAACACAGTGATTATATTTTTAGTACTGTTGGTGAAGAATGGGGTTTTGCTGGAAGTACATTTATAATAATTTTATACTGTATACTTATTTACAGGATTGTTTATCTTTCTGAGCTACAAAAAAATAAATTCAGCAGGGTGTATGGATATTCAACTGCATCAATATTATTTTTTCATTTTTGTATTAATATAGGAATGGTTTTAGGGTTAACTCCAACAATCGGCATCCCTCTCCCTTTCTTAAGCTACGGAGGATCAAGCTTGATTGCATTTACTATTTTACTGTTTATTTTTGTTCGATTTGATGCAAATAAAATTAATGAGTGGTAACTTATTTTTTAAGTTCTAGTTTCTCAGCAAAGTAATCACAAAAATCTATCATTGTTTGAGACATTTTTTCATCAGAGGTGGCTCTATTAAATGTTGTTGACATACTTAACAAAGTCTGATAAAAGAAAAGCTTCATTTCGTCAAGGGGCATGTCTTTAGTCCATAAATCTATTCTCAGACTTTCCTTGTTTTTTGAATCCCAAACAGATAAAAAAGTGGCTTTAGTTTCTTGGTTATCAATATCACTGTCACTAGCGGTCCATCTAATTTTTTCTGGAACTTTATTGTTGTCTAGTTCCACTTTAATTTCAATTTTTGATATATTTTTTTTCATTATCTTATAGGCTTATATTTTGATTTGTAATAAATATCCTTGTAGTCTAACTGAAGCATCTTTTGAAAGGAGATATTGTTGTTTTTCATAAATGATCGAACTATATTCCACCCAATAAATCTGCCAATTTTTTCTGTTGAATCATTATCAATTTCTAGAAAAAACTTTGAAAAAGGCGCATCATCTATAAATCTTTTTTCGAGATTAATGTCGGGGTTAAACAAAATTTCATTTTCAATAAAATATCCCCAAACTTTCGACTCATTTGCTATTGCCCAGTCTAATTTATTTTGAGAAATACCAATTTTCAAATAATCATTTTCATTTGGGAGCATTATATCCTTATAGTATAAAATTTTTCCGTGATATAAAATTTTTTCAAGAAATGTATACATCTTCTTTTCTAAAATTGATTTCCTTGCATACTCCTCAGCAATGTCAGAAATGATATTTTCTTTTTTTAAATCTTCCTTTATAAAATTGGGAAGACCGTCATAAAAATAATGATCTGAGCCTAAATAATTGTCTAGTCCAATTAGTAAAATTGAATCCGTAAGAATTACTCTATTGTCATAGTCTACATCAGTTATTAATGAAATTATTTTGGGAAGCCTAAATTTTTTGTAATACTTTTTTTTTCTAGAAAAGAAATTTGAAAGCTGATCATTCAAAAATTCAGCTTCATTAAAAACATTTTCAACCTCGTTAAAAATCTCAATTTGTATTGAATCCTTTTTTCTATTCATCCATACTTCATCTGGGTAGTTGGTAGGAAAAAAATATGGGTAATTTTGTTTTAATTCCTGTAGTTCTAAAGAATCCGATAACTGAAATTTTTTATCGAAACGATCTACATTGACTTTTATCTTGTTTTGTATTTCATTTTTGCAGGCAGAAACAAAAAAAATAATTGAGCTAAAAAAAAATAAATTTTTAATGTAGTTTGGCAGAAATATTGTCATTAATGTATTTTTGCAATACAAATATAACACTCTTTTAAGCCAAAGACTAAAATGAAATCATCTGAAGTAATAAATCATATTGTAAACTGGATTAAGAATTATAATGAAAATAATAATATTAAAGGACTAGTTGTTGGAGTTTCTGGAGGTATCGATTCAGCTTTGACCTCAACCTTGTGTGCCATGACCGGTATTAACACAATTTGTTTGAATATGCCAATATTCCAAAAAAATGAACAATATAAAAGATCTGAGAATCATATAAATTGGCTGAAAAAAAAATTTAAAAATGTTCATACAGAAAAAATTGAATTAACTAATACTTTTTCCTGCTTCACAGAAACTGTACATACCAACCATGAGAAAAGTAATTTAGGTCTAGCTAACACTAGATCTCGTTTGAGAATGTTAACCCTTTATTATTATGCCACAATAAATGACTCAATTGTTGTTGGAACTGGAAACAAAGTTGAAGATTTTGGAATCGGGTTCTATACTAAATATGGTGATGGAGGAGTTGATATTAGCCCAATAGCTGATCTTATGAAATCTGAAGTTTTTAAATTATCATCTGAGTTAGGCATTAACAAAGAAATTTTAAATGCTAAACCCACGGACGGATTATGGGATGATGACAGAAGCGATGAAGATCAAATTGGAGCAAATTATTATGATATTGAAAAAGTCATGAAAAAAATAGATAATGGCGAAACCCCTGAAAATTTTGACAAGGAATTAAAAAAAGTTTTTGATATTTACTCAAGACATCACAATACGAATAAGCACAAGATGGTAGATATACCAATATGTTTTATTCCAGAAAATCTTAAATTATAAAACTCTGTTAAGCTTTTCAGAAAGTAATCTTTTAAGGTTTGAGTAATTTACCACCTGTTCTAATACGTTAGATTGATCAAGATTTTCATTTTTAAATTCAGTTACCTTTTTATCTATCAAATTACATCTAAGATTTAAAATTGTTTCAATAGTAAGTTGTGAGATGGCATTGATTTTACTTTTTGGATAAATATTATTCTTTTCCCAATTGTGAAGTACATGTTTCTCATTATCCATAATGATATTTGTGACCTCATGTTGCTGTTGATCAGAAAGTTTATTTATAAAACCTTCAATATTAATTTTTTTATTTTCATTAAAACTTTCAATTATTCCATAGTATATTTTTCTAAAATCTTCATTTGTGAACTCAATTTCATCAATGTGTAAATCCATATAAATTTTTTCAAAAACTTTCAAAGTCCTCTTTGTGTTTTCGGTTATTAATTCCCCCTTTTCATTTTTCTTAAAGACTTCTTCTTCAAAATCAATTACTTCATTGCCGTATAATAGTAAGATTTCAATTATTTTTTTTTCAAGTGCATAGAGTTCATTAACAGATCTTTTTTTCTTTTCTGATTTTATTAAACTTATTGGCTCATTGAGAACCGGTTTCTTTTTTGAAAGGTTTCTTAGGTTTTGTTTATTGATCTGCGCTAAAGTACTGTAGATAACTTGCTCGCTAATATTCATTATTTTGGAGCACTCCTTAATGTACAACTCTCTTTTGATAAAGTCTGACACCTTCGAAATACTTTCTACAATATCCCTAATTACCGAAGCTTTTTTCACCGGGTCATTTTCAGAATCTTTTAAAAGTAAAGATGCTTTATAGACTATAAAATCTTTGGAATTTGAATTGAAGAAATCTTGAATATCTTCCAATTGCTTATCACTTACAAAGGAATCTGGATCTTCACCATTTGGTAAATTACATATCTGCACATTCATATCCTGAGCTAAAATCAGGTCAATACCTCTAAGTGCTGCTCTTGAACCAGCAGCATCACCATCAAATAGTACGGTTATATTTTTCGTTAATCTACTTATGAGTCGGATTTGATTTTCGGTGAGGGCTGTACCAGATGAGGAAACAACATTAGTGATGCCACTTTGATGCATTTTAATCACATCAGTATAACCCTCAACTAAAATACAATTATCATTTTTTACAATTGATTGTTTCCCTTCAAATATTCCATAAAGAACCTTACTTTTTTTATATATTATACTTTCAGGAGAATTAATATATTTTGCTATGTTTCTAGAATTATCTAAAATCCTTCCACCAAATCCCAAAACCCTTCCTGACATACTTTTAATAGGGAAAATTATTCTGGCCCTAAATCTGTCAATTTGTTTATCTTCTTTGATAATTGTCAACCCAGTTTTCTCTAAGAAATTTATTTTATAACCTGCATTTACCGCTGTATCAGAGAAATCATTTATTTTTTCTGGGGAATAGCCAATATCAAATCTATCTATCATTTTTTGATCAAATTTCCTCTCTTTGAGATAACTCAAGCCAATACTTTTTCCTTCCTCAGAAAGTAAAGATTTTTTGAAATAATCTTTTGCAAAATTAGATACAAGAAATAAACTCTCCTTCTCATCATCTTCCAACTTTTGTTCTGGTGTTTTTTGTGTTTCTTCAATTTCAATTCCATATTTATTGGCAATATATTTAATAGCCTCAGGGTATGTATATTGCTCATGCTCCATTAAAAAGGTTACTGCAGTACCCCCCTTTCCACTTGAAAAGTCTTTCCAAATTTGCTTTGCTGGTGAAACCATAAAACTTGGTGTTTTTTCTTCTGTAAAGGGGCTCAGCCCTTTGAAGTTAGAGCCTGACTTTTTGAGCTGTACAAAATCTCCAACCACCTCCTCTACCCTGGCTGTTTCAAATACTTCTTCTATTGTTCTTTTTGAAATCAATTATTAAATTTTTAAAAATTAACAGGTTAAAGTATCAAAATATCAATTATTAAATATTTTTGCACAAAACCTTGCTAATCTTACAGTTATGTTTACTATATTAGTCCACCCTAAAATAGGATCAATAAAAATATAAATTTAAAAATGATATTTATGAAAAAAATTACTTTATTATTAATTGGTTTTCTGCTACCCCTCTCAATGATGAGTCAAGGGTGGACTGAAAACTTCGAATCAATGACAGTTGATGGTTTTGGATCTGTTGTCTGGCCAGAAGGTTGGGTAGCACTTAATGGTCCTACTGATGTTGGAGCAAATCAATGGGGATCTTCAACAGATGATGCTAGCAATGGTGCTCTATCTGCCTTTATCTCATATGAAGCTGTTGGAGCAGGAATGACACAAGACTTCTTGATTACCCCACAATTTATACCAAGCTCTGAAGAAGCGGGTATATTTAGTTTTATGCATAGAAGAGCTTACACAACTCTGTACCCTACAGACTATTCCATAAAAATAACAACTAGTTCTCAATCAGATTTTGATTCTTATGTTGATTTAGCTGCTTGGGGTGTTCAAGATTTTGGAACTACTTGGGAAAGTTTTTCAATTGATATTCCAGCAGAATATTATGGTATTCCTGTCCACATTGCTTTTGTTCATGAAAATAATGATGGGGATAATTGGTACGTTGATGATGTCTTTGTATATGGTGCTGCTACACACGACTTAGGTATTAATGTATCCGCAGCATCTGAATATACATTGATGCCTGCGAACCACACTTCACCTATTGCAACATCTGTTGATGTTTCAAATTTAGGAGCAGTAAGTGATAATGGTGCAGCTGTATTACTTGAAGTTACTAACGAAAATGGTGATGTACTATACTCTGAAACGCAATC
>NTKO01000028.1 GCA_002457735.1 Bacteroidetes bacterium MED-G13
AAATAACACATACTATTTTGCTGGAATCAGTAAAAATTCTGCCTCTAAACTCAAAAACCATCCTAATGTTTCATCTTTGAAACGAAATGTAAAAGAAAAAGGTATAAGGGGCAATAATATTTTTCCTCATGATAAAAGTTACAATTGGAATTCTGATTTTTATGGTCCTATTTATATCCCAAAAAAAAATTCGACCATTCCAATTAATAAGTCAAATATTTCTGTTTATAAGAGATTAATTGAAGTATACGAAAATAACAAATTGGAGATTGACGGAGACAAAATAATCATTAATGAGAAAGAAGTTTTCGAATACAAATTTAAACAGGATTATTACTGGCTTATGGGAGATAACCGTGGAAATTCTCAAGACTCTCGAGCATGGGGATTTGTACCATTTGATCATGTTGTAGGAAAACCTGTTTTTAAATGGCTTAGCATTGATTACAATGCAAAAGGATTAGATAAAATTAGATGGGAACGAATGTTCACAACTGTTCATGGGAAAGGGGTTCCTAATTCTTATTTTACTCATTTCATAATTATTTTAATATTATATTATCTATTCTCATTCTTGTATAAGAAATATAAGAAATGAGCTTAGTTATCCACCCCACTTATTTTCCAAATATTTTGTTTTTTTCAAAAATTCTTAATCATTATATAATATTTTTTGAGATAAATGATAATTATGTTAAACAATCCCTAAGAAATAGAACTTTAATATCTCACGCAAACGGAATATTAAATCTATCAGTTCCTGTAAAGTATTCTAGTAAAAAAAAACAGAAATTTAAAGATATTGAGATTTGCAATCATACGAATTGGCAAAAGAAACATTTTAAATCAATAAAATTTGCCTATCAAAGCTCTCCTTATTTTGAATTCTATGAAAACCAATTTGAAAAAATTTTTACAAAAAAAGAAAAGTTTCTAATAGATATCAATCTAAAATCAATTGAATTACTTTTTGAATTGATTGATCACAAACTGAAATATACTTTCACTGAAAAATATAATGAAATCTATAATAGTTGCACTGATAGTCGTGAAATATCAAATTTTAATTTTTCTGATAAATCATTAGCATTTAAAAAATACACCCAGGTATTTGAAACAAAATATGGATTTAAAGAAAACTTAAGCATGCTGGATCTTTTATTTAATTATGGACCTAATTATTATAATTTTTTGGTTAAATAATTATTTCCGAATAAATTGGCTTGTGATCAGAATAATTAATTTCATAGGTTTTGAATTTATTTACTTTTAAAGATTCACTAATCAATATAAAATCAATTCTCAATGGGATATAATTATAAAAAAATGTTGTGCCAAACCCATTTCCTTTTTCAATAAAACTGTCTTTGAATTGATTATTTAGCTGCCTGTAAATGTAAGAGAAAGCCGTATTGTTTAAGTCTGTTGAAAAAATAATATCATGGGGAGTTTTCTTAATATTTTTCTCTATTATTTCCAATTGATCTTGTTGTATTGAAAAGGTTTTTGAAACACTTTCATAAAGTTTATTGCCACTTTCATGAAATTTTATTACGTCTTTTTTATTACTTAAAGAGAACGACTCTAGATGAACATTATAAATCCTAATTGTTTTTTTATTAATTTCAACATCAACATATATAGCACTGTTGGATCTACTAACTAAGTTAATAATTCCAGAGTTTATGATAGGAAATTTGGAATAAATTACCTGACCATATTTTAAATTATCACCTCTTAAATATTCATACTTATACGGATGATTAGGCATAATTAAAACGTTATTTCTATATTCTTGAAGACAAATTATATCTGCATTTTTTTCGACTAGAAACTTGTTAATTTGATTTTCAATTTCCGAATTGTCAATCCAGTTGTACAGATTAAATAATCTAACATTATAACTTAAAACAGAAATTTTATTATCTGTCGCATAAACTGAGTTATTGGAAAAATTTATAAAATTCTGCACCGTAGAACACCCAATTACAAGAACAAATAATGATAAAAGAAACTGTTTTTTTAACTTATATATCCAAAAAAAAATAAAAATGGAATTTAATGTGATTAAAATGGGGGTAAATAAACTAATCACGGAAGGAAATGAAAATATTCTTGGGGGAATGAAGGGGATTAATAAAGAAAATAAAAAAATAAATGCAACAAATGTATTTACAAAAAATATAATTTTTTCAGACAGAGAGAGATTTTTCATTTTTTGTCTTTTTGTCTAAATAAAAAATCTCTTTCCTTTGAAGTTAAACTATCATATCCTGTTTTGCTTATTTTATCTAAAATATAATCTATTTGTTTTTGTTTATTTGCTGGCTTTTTTGGTCTTGATTTTTTATATTTTTTTGGAAATCCATAAATTGAAAAATAGTAAAAAGTTCCCGCCAAATAGCCACCAATATGAGAATATATTCCAAATTCACCAGGAGATAAAAACTTAAGAAAATCAGTAAATAGGATTAATGCCATCAAATATTTAAATTTAATATTAAATATAAATAATCTTAATTCTAAGTTGGGTGATAATAAAAAAAGAAAAATTAATAAAGATGAAATGCCAGCAGAGGCACCTATTAATATATTTTGAGAATGTGCAAAAAATAAGAAAAATATAGATCCTAAGATGATTCCAATAAAAAAAAGGTAAATCGTAATTTTCTCTCCAAGTAAATTATTAATAGAGTTGTAAGAAAAAAATAAAAGAATTAACATAAATACTAAGTCAAAAATACCTTGATGAATAAATGCATGTGTAATTATTGACCACGGATTAAATATCAAGTTAGAGCTAAGAGAAAATAAATTCAAAAACTCGCTTTCAAGCTTAAATAAAAAAGATAGTCGGTAAACTAGAAAAACTAATACATTTAAAACAGCAATCTTTTGTGCAAAATTTAAATTACTAATATCAAAATTAAATCTGTCAAATGTCCTCATCAATACCACCTATTTTTATTAAATCTATCTTTTTTCCAATAATACATAATAATAAATCCAGTTAAAGCTCCTCCTAAGTGAGCCACATATGCAGTATTACTAGGACTAAATATAGCTTGTCCAGTAATAGCCGAGAAAAGATCCATGATTATAATTGCAGGAATAAAATACTTAGCCTTAATCGGAACAGGGAAAAATAGTAGCATTAATTTACTTTCTGGAAAAAACATTCCAAATGCAACCAATATACCCATTATTGCACCTGAAGCACCAACCATTGTTGCATTAAAATTTGAAAAAATTGAAACCACTCTTTCAATTCCTACATTATTTACTAAAGAGTTTAGCTCTGGCTTACTTTTGTTATTTAACAAATTGATAATTTCTGCTGATTCATATCCATTAGAAACAAAAAACTCCAAGTCTACATAGTAATTATAATACAAAAAGGCTAATTGTGAAACAGCAGCTCCTAAGCCACATGTTAAGTAGAAAAATAAAAATTTTTTTGATCCAAATATTGATTCTACTGATGATCCAAACATCCAGAGTGCAAACATATTAACCAAGATGTGTGGCAGATTTCCATGCATAAACATGTGCGTTAAAATCTGCCAAAATTTAAAGTTTACATTTTCAGGAAAATAAAGACCAAATAGTGAATAAATAAATCCACTATTAAATGATAAAAAAGTTCCTAGAAAGAAAATAATATTAATTATCAAAAGCTGTTTGACTGTTGGGGAAATTCTATACATTATTTAAACATATTTTCAATATCATTAGCATTAATTTTTACAAAAGTTTTTTTATTAAATGGGCATCTAGATGCTTCTTTACATGCAAATAAAGAATTAATGATATATTCCAGTTCTTTAGTATCAAGAATCTTTCCGTTTTTAATGGACATAGATTTTGATAGAATTTTTGAAAAAAGATCTGATTCACTAAAATTATTTGTAGGTGTTTCATTTTGTAAGTTATATAGCAAGTTATCAATATGAAGCTTCAAATCCTTCTCATTTAAAAAACTTGGCAATGAAGAAATAATTATGCTATTTTCATTAAACTTAAATTCAATACCAAAGATTTTTAATTGATCATAATTACTTTTTAATATTCTAATATCTTGCGAATTGTATTCCAGTTCTGATGGATATAGTAATTTCTGTGAATTTTTTTTATTAGAACTAATCAACTTTAAGAATTTTTCATATAAAATTCTCTGGTGAGCACGCTCCTGATTAATTACAACTACTGAGGATTTCGTTTTATTAATTATATATTTCTTATTAAACTGAATTATCTGATTTGTATTCGCAGAACTATTTATATCATTAAAATCTAATTGGGTAAAGTCTTCAGAATCTGATGCAAATTGTAAAGTATGTCCATCCTTTTCAAAATTATGATTTGCATTACCCAATGAAATTGTTTTATTTTTTTTAAATGGGTTATAATTAGAATTAACCTCAATACTCATAGATCCATCACTAGATTTTTTATCAAAATCATATGGAATATCTAAGTTTTTATCACGTTCAAAATCTAGGATAGGAGAAATATTATACTGACCTAAACTATGTTTTATTGATGATCTTAATATTGCGTAAATAGAATGTTCATCTTCAAATTTTATTTCTGTTTTTGTAGGATGTATATTGATATCAATAGTTTTTGGATCAACATGTAAGTTTAGAAAATATGATGGATTATAGTTAGTATCAATTAAACCTTCAAAGGCTACTTTAACCGCATGATTTAGATAAGGGCTTTTAATGAATCTATTATTTACAAAAAAATACTGCTGCCCTCTTGTTTTTTTTGAAAATTCAGGTTTAAAAATAAACCCATTCAAACGTAGTATTTCTGTTTCCTCATTAATTGGAACTAGCTTTTCATTGGTTTTATTTCCAAAGAGCTCAATAATTCGTTTCTTAAAAGTTGAGGTTTTTAAGTTATATATTTCCTTTCCTTCATTTAAAAAAATGAAATTAACCTCAGGATGGGATAAAGATACTCTGAAAAACTCATTCATTAGATGTTTATTTTCAACATTATTAGACTTAAGAAATTTTCGCCTTGCAGGAATATTAAAAAATAAATTCTTAACTAAAATTTTAGTTCCATCTTCTGCAACAACAGATTTATTTGCAACAAGTTGACTTCCATTAATATCAATTTGAGTTCCAAGTTGATCATTTCTTTGTTTTGAAATTAGTTGTACATGAGCTATTGCAGCAATACTGGCTAAAGCTTCCCCTCTAAATCCTTTGGACTTAATATTGAAAAGATCAATTGCTGATGATATTTTGGATGTAGCATGTCTGTTAAAACATATCTCGGCATCTTCCTTAGTCATACCAATTCCATCATCAAAAACTAAAATTGAGGTTTTTCCTGCATTTTTTATCTCTATATGAATTTCAGTAGATCCAGCATCAATTGAGTTCTCTAATAACTCTTTTAACACAGAAGCAGGCCTTTGAACAACCTCTCCAGCGGCTATTTGATTAGCAACATTTTCAGGGAGTATGTTAATAATATTTTTCATTAATAAGAAAAATTAAATGATAAAAAATAGCAACATTATAAAAGCCAATATTGTAAGAATAATTATAAATCTTACTTTGACAGACTTATCAGATCCTTTCTTAAAATCATTTACGGAATTTCTAAATTTTTGTCTAAAACTATTGTTGTGACCAACAGTCGTTCTAAAGTCTTCAAACTTGGGCTTTATTTTTTTTGAAACAATTGACTTAGCATTTGATGAAAGCTGCTCAGAAAATCTTCCAGAGTAGCTGTAGCGTTTGTTTTTCCTCAATTTAAAAAGACCCACCGATTAAAATTATGAATTAAACTAATATAATAAATATCTTATTTAAAGGAAGCCATTTTAATAGCCGCTATTGCAGCCTCAGTTCCTTTATTACCATGTTTTCCGCCTGATCTTTCAGTAGATTGAGTTTTATTGTGATCTGTTAATACACAAAAAATAACGGGTATATCACTTTCTATATTTAGCTGCATAATACCATTTGAAACAGAGCTGCAAATATATTCGTAGTGATCAGTATCACCCTTGATTACACATCCTATTGCAATAATAGCATTAAAGTTTTTTTTCAACAGATGCTTACACCCATATATCAACTCAAAACTTCCAGGAACCCAATTCACAGAAATATTTTTTTCGTTTAAACCATTTCTTATTAACTCTTTTACTGTTCCTGATAATAAATTATTTGTAATATCGGAGTTCCATTCCGAAACAACAATTCCAATTTTTAAATTTGAATTATTTGTAATATTATAATTTTCTAATGAAAAATTGAATTTGTTATTTGTACTCATATGCTACTTAAGGGCTTCGGCTTTAGAAATATATACGTCAATATTTTTAGCTTGAAGACTTTCGGAATATTCATACTTTATTTTTGTAAAATTATCATAGGCACTAGAAAATTTTCCTAATTCAAGAGCAACTATGGCTGATTTAAATAAATATATTGGAGTTGTGTAATTATTTTCACTTACTTCATGAGCTTTGGTGTAAAATTCATAGGCCTCTTCGTATTGATTTAATTCAGAAAAAGCATCTCCAATGGATCCTACAGATATTGATGATAACATAATATCATTTGACTCAAAATTAGATAAATACTTAATTGCATTTTGATAATCATTCTTTTTTAAATATATCATACCCATGTAATAATTAGCAAGATTGCCAGCTTTAGTTCCACTAAATCTATCAGCCAATTCAATAAAACCAAGATTATCATTTTCACCATTTAGCGCAATATCAAAAATAGAGTCATTTTCAGTTGTAAGGGCTTCTTCATATTTTTGCTGAGAAAAATAAATTTCATTAGCAGCATTTATCTCATTTGGTTCAACAACAAAATTCGTATAGGCATAGTAGGAAGCTAAAACAATAACTACTAATCCTACAAGAGTTAAAATTTTATTTTGATTTTTTTCTACCCAAACCTGGGTTTTAGAAGAACCATCATCTAATGATTTAAATACATTTGCAGTCGTAGATTTATTTTCAATCTCCTCAAGCCTATTTGGCTTGATTTTACCTTTAAAACCCCTCTTTTTATATGTTGCCATAATGAATAAATAAGTGGGTAAAAATAAAGTTTTTATTGATAAAAATGGATAATTTATTTGTTATTTTTGAATTATTCATTTGTACTTATATAGAAATAATTAAGTAATTAATCATATGTTTTTAAAAAACTTGTTGTTAAATAACTACAAAAACTTTAGCGAAATAAAATTCGATTTTGACTCCAAAATTATATGCTTTACAGGAATGAATGGAGTTGGAAAAACCAATATAGTAGATGCTATATATCACCTTTCTTACACAAAAAGTTATTTTAATTCTATTCAAGCAGACAATATAAAACATGATCAGGAATATATGTCTATTTCAGGAGTATACGAAGAGGATAATAAAGAGGAAAAAATAGTTCTTTCGCTAAAAAGAAATGAAAAAAAGGTATTGATAAAAAATGGTAAAAAATATAAAAAATTTATTGATCATATTGGACTTATACCTGCCGTAATAATATCACCTGTTGATCGAAATTTAATTACTGATGGAAGTGACATTAGAAGAAAATTTGTTGATGGTATTATTTCTCAGAGCAACAAAGATTTTCTTTTTAATTTAATTGAATATAACAGAACATTAAAACAAAGAAATAAGGCATTAAAATTATTTTTTAATGATAAGAAAAAATTAATTTCCACATTAGAAATATACAATTTCAAACTTTCAAAATTAGGTTTAAATATTTATAAGAAGAGAAATGATTTTTTAAAAGAGTTTATTCCCATTTTTAAAAACAGATATTTTGAACTAAGCAGCAACAAAGAGCAGGTTGATATTGATTATAAAAGTGACTTAAGTAGTAAGGAAGAATTCTCCAAAATTCTGATTAACTCTTTAGAAAATGATTTAAGGTACAAGTATACAACAAGAGGAATTCACAAGGATGACTTGTTATTTTTAAAAGATAAAAATTCAGTTAAGAAATTTGCCAGTCAAGGACAACAGAAATCTTTTTTAATAGCTTTGAAGCTAGCTCAGTTTGATTATTTATCCAAAGGTAATAAAAAACCAATTTTACTATTGGATGATATATTTGATAAACTAGACGACATTCGAGTAGAACAAATAATTAAATTAGTAAATGATGATCATTTTAATCAGATATTTGTCACTGATACAAACAAAGAAAGATCAGAAAGCATCATTAAGAAGGTGAATAAGTCCTATAAAATCTTTCAAATATGAAAAGGCTAATTATTTTGTTTTTCTTTACACTTAGCTGTAACAACCAAATTAATTTAGATTATATTAACGGATATTGGGAAATAGTTTCGGTTTCGAAAAATAATAAATTTTTAAAGGAATATCCCTTTAGTAATGCAGTCGATTTTTTTGTAATTGATAGTTTAAATAACGGATTTAGAAAAAAAATAAAACCAAAAATTGACGGAAGTTTTGAAATTACTTTACATGAAATTCCAATATCAATAAAAGACAATAATAAGTCTTTTGATATTATATATTTTTCTGCTGGAAATCAATATGTAGAAACAATCAACATATTAGATCAAAACAGACTTGTTATAAAAAATAGCGAAGGAATAATTTTTTCTTACAAACGTTTTGAAAAATATTTAAACGATGGAAAATAACGATTTAAAAGAGCTAATTGATATTTTTTTAGAAAAAAATAACTTAAGAGAAGGAGTTACAAATGTAGATATAAGTAATGCATGGTTTAAAATGATGAAAAATGGGGTTGCAAATTACACCCAGGAAGTTAAATTGAGAAATAAAATCTTATATATAAAATTAAGTTCTCCAGCGTTAAAACAAGAATTAAGTTATGGCAAACAGAAACTAATCGATATGATCAATAAAAGATTTAAAAATAAAATTGTGGAAAAGATCACGTTTTATTGAAACATTTCATCTTTTTCAAAAAGAAAACTAGACTCAATGATTGCATTTTCATCACTATCACTCCCATGAATTGCATTTTCACTAATTGAGTCAGCAAATAAGTTTCTTATCGTTCCCTTTTCAGCCTCAAGTGGGTTTGTTGAACCAATCAATTTTCTAAAATCTTCAACTGCATTTTCCTTTTTTAAAACTGCTGCAACAATAGGCCCACCAGTCATGTATGAGATTAGATCTCCAAAAAAAGGCCTTTCAGAATGAATCGAATAAAATTCAGAAGCATCCTCAATACTTAGCCTAGTATACTTCATAGCAACAATTTCAAAACCATCTTGAATAATTTTATCGATTATTTTCCCAATGTTTCCTTTGGAAACTGAATCGGGTTTTAGCATTGTAAATGTGATATTTTTCATATTTTTTCTTTGGGCGCAAAAATAAGACTTTTTCTTAATTTAGCGTTACAGTTTTTTATGATTATATTCGCACTTTATGGATGACAATCAAATAAAAAAAATAAAGGGTTTATTATCTAAAGAAAAAACAATTGTAATTATTCCCCATAAAAATCCTGACGGCGATGCAATTGGTTCAAGTACTGCTTTGGATTCATATTTAAAAAAAATAGGTCATAAATCATTGATAATTAGCCCAAACCATTTTCCAAAATTTTTGAATTGGATGGATCCCATGAAAAAAATTAAAATCTTTGAAGATGAAAATGAACTAAAGCATAAAATTTTAAATTGTGACATAATTTTTAACTTAGATTTTAATAATCTTTCTAGAATTTCATCAATGAAAGATTGTGTTGAAGCTTCACAGGCTATCAAAATTATGATTGACCATCACGAAAATCCAAAAAATTATTGTGATTTCATCTATTCTGATCCTAACATGAGTTCAACATGCGAGATGGTTTATCATTTTATATCAATGCTTGGTGATGTAAATCTTATCGATTATTCAATTTCTGCATCTTTGTACGCAGGAATAATGACTGATACTGGATCATTTAGATTCCCAGCCACAACACATGAAACTCATAATGTGGTTTCGAAACTTTTAAAAAATGGAATATCTCATTCGGAAATTCACAATCACATATATGATAATAATAGATTGTCAAAAATTAAACTATTAAGTCATTGTCTTCAAAAAATTGAAATTTTAAAAAATTTTAAAACCTGTTATTTGTTTTTAACAAAAGATGAACTTGAAAGGTTTGATTACGAAAAAGGTGATACTGAAGGAATTGTAAATTATGGTTTATCTATTGAAAATATAAAATTTGCAGTTATTTTTAAGGAAAATATTAATGATAATTCGGTTAGAATTTCTCTCAGATCTAAAGGGGATTTTGATGTAAATAAGTTTGCAAAAGATATTTTTAATGGAGGCGGTCACAAAAATGCTGCTGGTGCTATTAGTAAATTAAATATGGAGCAAACTATAAATCTATTTAAAAAATCGCTTTTAAAATATAAAAATCAACTAAACTAGTATAATATGAAATTTAAATTTATCTTATTTTTTTTACTAAACTCAATAATATTTTCTTGTAATAATCAATACAATGAATTGGAGGATGGAATTTATGCTGAAATCAATACCTCTCTAGGAAAAATACTCATCCAATTGAATTATAAAGAAACGCCTGTGACTGTTGCTAATTTTATTGCCCTAAGTAAAGGAACTCATCCTGACGTGAAACAACAATTCAAAGAAAAAAAATTCTATAATGGATTGATTTTTCACAGGGTGATGGACAAATTTATGATTCAAGGGGGTTGCCCTCTTGGAAATGGCTCAGGAAATCCTGGCTATACATTTGATGACGAAATTAACCCTAACCTGAAACACGATAAACCGGGAATATTATCAATGGCAAATAGCGGTCCTTCAACTAATGGTAGTCAGTTTTTTATAACAGAAGTTCCAACTCCATGGCTTGACGGAAAACACACAGTTTTTGGTCAAGTAATTTCTGGAATTGAAATTCAAGATAAAATTTCTAATGTAAAAACTGCAATTGCTAACAGACCAGAAGATGATGTAATCATTAATACTGTAAATATTATAAAGATTGGGGAAAGTGCTAATAATTTTGATGAAGTTTCTGTTTGGATTAATGAGGAACCTGAGCTCGAAAAAAGAAGAATTGAAATAGAAAAAGCAAAAAGAGAAGAATTAAATAAGCAATTAGAAAAACTTTCTATTGGCTACACAACTACTGCTTCAGGCTTGAAATATAAAATTTTAGTTTCTACAAAAAATAAAAAGGCAATAAACGGAAATAATGTTAAAGTACATTACACAGGGAAATTAATTGATGGTAATATTTTTGACTCTTCCTTAAGAAGAAATTCACCATTTGAATTTAAAATTGGTGAAGGAAGAGTAATCAAAGGTTGGGATGAGGCCCTAAAAATCCTAAAAGTTGGAGAAAAGGGCTCTTTTATCATACCGAGTGATTTAGCCTATGGTCCAAGAGGAGCTGGAGGAGTTATTCCTCCCAATGCAACCTTAATTTTTGAAATTGAGCTTCTAGAAATAACTAATTAGATTTTGGTATATTTTTTAAAATTTCTTTAAAAAAGATCCAAAATTTCTGAGTTGACTTTATGGATGCTCGTTCATCTGGTGAATGTGCACCTAAAATTGTAGGGCCAAAGCTTATCATTTCCATATCAGGATAATGAGAACCAATAATACCACACTCGAGACCTGCATGAATAACATTAACTTTAGGTTTATTTGTAAAAAGCCTTGTGTAAGAAGAAATCGCATTTTTTAAAGTTTCTGAATTGACATTTGGCTCCCAGCCTGGGTAACCGCCAGAAAGACTACATTCATAACCAATTTTAGTAAAAATGTTATAAATCTTATCAGACAGCTCCATTTTAGAAATTTCAATTGATGATCTTGTTAAACATGTT
>NTKO01000029.1 GCA_002457735.1 Bacteroidetes bacterium MED-G13
TGCATTCACTGCTAAGTCAATGATAAATGTAATTTCCTTAGAATCTGCATTTTTAGTTATTGTAGATTTTACACTTTTTGGTTCCACACTAGTGCATGACATTATCATCAACGATAAAGTGAAATATATTAGTTTTTTCATGAGGTGTATTTTATTTTAATAATTATTCTAATTTAAACATTCCCCTTCCGACCAATTTGAAATTCCATTGGCAGTTGCATAACAATCATTTGAATAAGTTACATTATCGCAACCACAAACAGGATCATAAATTTCAATGCATACAGCGTTTTGATCAATTGTTCCAATATTACAATTTTCATCATCATTACAACTGAAAAAAAATAATAAAGCGGCAGAAAGAATTAGTTTTTTCATGCACTAAAGTTAATTAAATTTAGAATATATTTGCTACTCCATTGAACATTCAAATTTAATTAGAAAAGGGTCATTAACTCAGTTGGTTCAGAGTGCTACCTTGACAGGGTAGAAGTCACTGGTTCGAATCCAGTATGACCCACAAATATTTATTAATAAATAACGCTTTATAAATCTAAAAAGTGTTCCCAAAGTTCGATCAGAACTAGTTATTTGGCTTTAGTCTTACAATTTTTTTGGCATTATTTTTTAAATATTATTTTAAGAAAATTATAATACGATTTTAGTAATTTTACAAATCTATGAAATTAAAATTGTCGACTGTTGGTATTACATTTACACAACACGTTCCTAAGCACCAGACACCATTTGAACGTCTCTTTGAGGTTTTTAAGGAGTTGATTATACATACTTCTGGCGACTTTGACGAAGCCATTGATTGGCTGCGTGAATTAGATATTGAATATGGCTTAACCAACGCAGCATATACAATAGATGATTTTATTGAAGACTTGTTAAAACGTGCTTACATACAACCAAAAGGCAATGGCACTGGTGATGACAAAGGGATGTCCCTCACTACCAAAACAGAAAAGCTCTTACGCGAACATGCGTTAAAGCAAATTTTTGGCAAGCTCAAAAAAGCAGGCAGCGGCAACCACAAAACCAAAAGTATCGGGCAAGGCGCAGACAATACGGGCGAATTTAAAGCCTACCAATTTGGTGACCCACTTGATAAAATATCTATGACCGAAAGCCTGCGCAATGCACAAATACGATCTGCAGGAGATGAATTTACATTGCATCACGATGACCTAGTAGTGGAGGATAGTTATTACAATACGCAAATGAGTACAGTTCTAATGATTGACATCAGCCATAGTATGATTTTGTATGGTGAAGATCGAATTACCCCGGCCAAAAAAGTAGCCATGGCACTGGCGGAGTTTATTACCACAAGATACCCAAAAGATACACTCGATATTTTGGTGTTTGGAAACGATGCCTGGCCAATTGCACTTAAAGATATTCCATTCTTACAAGTAGGGCCTTATCATACCAATACTGTTGCAGGACTTACCTTGGCAATGGATTTGTTACGACGAAGAAAAAACAGTAATAAACAAATATTTATGATTACGGATGGAAAGCCAAGCTGTTTAAAAAACTCCGATGGTACCTATTATAAAAATAGCAATGGACTAGATGATTATATTGTAGATAAGTGTTATAATATGGCACGGAAGGCAAGAAAAATTCATATCCCCATCACCACTTTTATGATTGCACAAGATCCTTATTTAAAAGAGTTTATTCGGAATTTTACTGAATCTAATAAAGGAAAGGCATTTTTTACAGGATTAAAAGGTTTGGGCGAAATGATTTTTGAAGACTATGAACAGAATAGAAAAAAACGATTGAGATAAATGAAAAAAAGTACCACACTAGGCGCATTAAAAAAAACGGATTATAAACCCCTTTCCATTCAACAAGAATTGGCACAAAACCTTAGAGCTCGTATGCAAAAAGGCCAGCCAACATTTGAAGGCCTTTTGGGCTATGAAAATACGGTTATTCCAGATGTAGAACGGGCATTACTTTCGGGACATAGTATGAACTTACTCGGCTTAAGAGGTCAGGCTAAAACTAGACTGGCACGACAGCTTACCCAATTATTAAACGAGTGGGTACCTGTGGTTGAAGGCTCTGAAATAAACGATGACCCACTAGCTCCCATCAGCAATTTTGCCAAAGCACTTATTGCTGAAAAAGGAGATGATACCCCCATCACTTGGATGCATCGAAACGATCGCTTTTTTGAAAAATTAGCCACACCAGACGTTAGCGTAGCGGATTTGATTGGCGACGTTGATCCCATTAAAGCAGCCAATCTTAAGTTGTCCTATGCCAATGAAAAGGTGATTCATTTTGGTATGATTCCAAGAGCACACAGGTGTATATTTGTCTTGAATGAATTGCCTGATTTACAAGCACGAATACAGGTAGCGCTTTTTTCCATTTTACAAGAAAAGGAAATTCAAATCCGTGGATTCAAACTCCGATTACCAATTGAAACCCAGTTTGTCTTTACGGCCAACCCTGAGGATTACACAAACCGAGGGAGTATTGTAACTCCACTGAAGGATCGAATTGGTTCTCAAATTTTGACGCACTATCCGCACAACCTGGAAACGGCTAAGGCCATAACTCGACAAGAGACTCATACCGACGAGTTGGTACAGCAGGCTATTCACGTTCCTGAATTGGCATGTGATATTTTGGAACAGATAGGTTTTGAAGCTAGAAAAAGTGAATACGTTGATTCCAAAAGTGGCGTGAGTGCACGGATGAGCATTACTGCTTTTGAAAACCTAATGAGTACTGCTGAACGCCGTATGCTGATGTCTGGCGAGCAAAGTACCTGCATTAGAATGTCTGACTTTCTGGGAATTATCCCTGCCATAAACGGAAAAGTAGAATTGGTCTATGAAGGCGAACAAGAAGGTGCAGAACAGGTTTCTTTTCACTTAATCAATCAAGCTATAAAAACCTTGTTTCCAGCTTATTTTCCAGAAATAAAAAAACTTAAAAAGCAAGATGAAGAAGGTCCTTATGACCAGTTATTAGGATGGTTTTACGGGAATAAAGAATTATTTTTGGAGGATAACCTGCCTGACAATGTACACCACGACACCTTAATGAATGTCCCTAACTTAAAAAAACTAACAGTAACTTATCAGGCAGATTGTCCCAATGAAGACTTATTATTTATGATGGAATTTTTATTGTGGGGACTGGAGGTAAATAAAAAACTGAATAAATATAGAACCATGGAAGGCTTTCAATTTAAAGACGGTCTTGGAAATTTATTAGCAGGAATTTAAACTCTAGTCAAATCTTGCATAAAATAGTTCGATATTATTCCTTTTGACTCCACTTTTACAAATAATTAATTTTTATTTTTATCTTGTACCAATAATATATAAACTTAAAATAATATTTAAATGAAAAGAGTAATAATTTTATCAGTTGCTATTTTATTTGCCTCTTGCGCAAGTGATGGTCAACATCCAGATTTTGAAAAAAATGTGGAACTAAGTAAAAAGTTTTTTCAGCTTCATGGTGAAGAAAACTATAATGAGATGAAGGACATGATGCACGATGATGTAGAGTGGACAAGTCCAAAGTATGGAGAGGGTATTATTGATAAAGCAACCCAACTTGGATATGTAAAGATGTATCAAGATCTTTACGAAGACATTAATTTTACTGCAAATTATTGGCTACCAGGTGTAGATACACTGACACTTAAAAATGACGGTAGCGTAAGGGTTTACGGAAGCTGGACTGGAAAGCATTCAGAAACTGGAAATGCATTCGATTTAGGATCTTATCATACATTTGCTTGGGACAAAGATGACAAACTTGTAGGAGGAGGAGATTGGTTTGATCTGACAGGATTTGTAATGGAGTCAACCAAGGAAGAAAGCTCAGAATAATAAATCATAAAAATCAAAGCGCCTTCGGGCGCTTTTTTTAATTGTTTATCACTACAGCTTTATTAATTAGTATATTTTCTAATCTAATAATGATTGGGGTAAGTTTGATAACTCAATTTGTAACCTACCCATCATTTATAGAAATTGACCCAAAAAGGTTTAAAAACTTTCATGAAAAATATTCTAATACAATGCTCTACATTGCTGGACCTACTATGATTATAGAAGCTATTGCTTCATTTTTTTTAATAATAGAGTCATTTAATTATATTGCCCTTTTTTCTTTCTTTTTTCTAATATTAGTATGGATATTAACTTTTTTTAAAATTGTCCCTATTCATAATAAAATTTCCATCAGACCAAATATTGATTCATTTAAGAGACTTGTTCAACTTAATTTAATTAGAACCATTTTTTGGCTATTTAAGTTTATCTCACTGTTTTTGATTTTTCCTTTCTAGTTTTTATACTTTTGCTAAAACTATATTGGATTAAAATGAGGAAACTTACAAAAAAGGAAAGGTTCAATGAAAAAGTTCTTTCCAAGTATAATATTTACAATAGTATTTTCTCAACACTTCCTTATGAAAATATTTATAATACGGGATACATGTTGCCGTTATTTTCTGAATTGTGTAAGAGCAGTTATGAAAAAAATATGGATCCAGAATCAATTGTAGAAAGTTTTTTTAGTCAATATTGTAATGAGTATTCTGAAAAAGATAAATTTTCTTTATTATTCAAATTTATTCAATATGTTGAAAGGCAAATCGTACTTTTTGATGCAATTGAAGATGCAGCCTTCCCTGAAATAAATAATCTTGATGGAATAGGGACATTAAGAGGTATTAAAGAATTAGTCGAGTCATTGGACAAAAAAAATGATTTAAAAAAGTTTTTAATGAAGGCTAAAGTTAGACCTGTTTTGACAGCTCACCCAACTCAATTTTATCCAGGATCAGTTCTTGGAATAATTACAGATCTTACTTTTTCAGTGAAAAAAAATGACATAGGAGAAATAAAGAATTTATTGTCACAGCTGGCAATGACACCTTTTTTTAAAAATAAAAAACCAACTCCTTATGATGAAGCGGTTAGCCTGTCCTGGTATCTAGAAAATGTTTTTTATCATTCAATTGCTGAAATATATAAGTATATTAATAGTAATATTTTTGACGGAAATTTTAAAAATTTTGACTTGTTAAGTCTAGGTTTCTGGCCAGGTGGAGATCGAGACGGAAATCCTTATGTAACCTCTAAAATTACGCTTGACACAGCAAAAAAATTAAGAAGTGATATTGTAAAAAATTATTATAAGGATATTAGGAAACTGAGACGGAAATTAACATTTAAAGTTATAGAAGATATTATTATTGATATCGAAAAAAAACTTTATGACAGTATATTTATATCTACTCAAAAACCAAAAATTTCTCTTGAAGAACTAAAAAATAAATTAAGTTTTATCAATGAAACACTAATTGCTTCACATAATTCTATATATACAGATGAAGTACAGCAGATAATTAATAAGGTGAATATATTTGGTTATCATTTTGCATCTTTAGATATAAGACAAGATTCAAGGATTCATTCTAATATTTTTGACTCAGTTTTTAGTAACGGATATTCAAAGCTTAGTTTAAAACAACGAGAATCTTTGTTAGATAAAGTTTTTAAAAATGGAATAACATTAAATATTCAAAGTAAAATTTTAAGTTCCACCCTAAAATCTATTACTGCAATGAAATCAATACAGTTCAATAACGGAGAAAAAGGATGCTATCGTTATATTATTAGTAACACTCAGGGCTCTAATAATATACTTGAAGTCTTAGCTCTGTTAAAACTATCAGGCTGGAAAAAACCATCTGTGGATATTATTCCTCTTTTTGAAACTATTCCAGATTTAAAAATTTGTGCTGAAACAATGGAAAAAATGTATAATAATTCTTTTTATATGTCTCATTTACAAAAAAGAAATTATGAACAAACAATCATGTTAGGTTTTTCTGATGGAACAAAAGATGGAGGATACTTAACAGCAAATTGGAGTATTTTAAAAGCAAAAGAGTCTCTCACAAAGATATCTAGAAAGTACGGGGTCAAATTAAAGTTATTTGATGGAAGAGGAGGACCACCATCAAGAGGGGGAGGAAATACACATCAGTTTTATAGCTCTTTAGGCAGTTTTATTGAATCTGATGAAATTCAGCTAACTATTCAAGGACAAACTATAAGTTCTAATTTTGGAACTTATGAATCTTCACAATATAACTTAGAGCAATTATTAAGTTCTGGTATTAAAAATGAGTTGGTAAATGATCAAAATTCTTTTTCAAAAGAAAATAGAAATACAATTGAAAAACTATCTAAGATTAGTTATGAAAAATATCTAAGCTTTAAAAATCATGAAAAATTTCTTCCATATTTGGAAAAAATGAGTACTATAAAGTATTATGCAAAAACGAACATTGGTAGCCGTCCATCCAAAAGAAATTCTGATGGAAGTGATGAGTTTAAGTTCGAAGATTTAAGAGCAATCCCTTTTGTAGGAGGTTGGAGTCAATTAAAACAAAATGTTCCTGGATTTTTTGGACTTGGATCTGCAATTTATTTTTTTCAACAAAAAAATGATATTAGTAAAGTTAAAAAGCTGTACAGAGAAGTTCCATTCTTTAGAGCACTGGTTTCTAATAGTATGATGAGTTTAACTAAATCCTTTTTTAAATTGACTACTTACATGAAAGATGATAAGGAGTTTGGTGATTTTTGGAAAATTATATTTGAGGAATATCAACTTACAAAAAAAATGCTTTTAAAAATTTCCGGTTTTAAAAGCCTCATGGAAAATGAGCCTGCTAATAAACTTTCCATTCAAACAAGAGAAAAAATTGTACTACCGCTGATTACGATTCAACAGTATTCCTTACAAAAGATTCAAAAAATAATCTCTTCAGGTGAAAGTAAGAACCTAAAAACATTTCAAAAAATTGTAACTAGATCCTTATTTGGTAATATTAATGCCAGTAGAAATTCTGCTTAATAATCATAGTTTAGAATTTCACCGCAAATTTTTAGAAAAAATGCTTCAGATAATTTCGTCTGATATTTTGCAGAATTATATTCTAAATTTGCATTCAATAAGTTTAATTGGGCTCTTCTAAATTCAATTGAGGAAATAGTGCCTATGTTATATTTCTCTAAATTTCTTTCAAAATTATTCATGTTAGTTACAACATTCTTTTTTTGAACTGCAAGAATATATAAATTGTTAAAATGAGTATCATAAGCATTTTTTAATTCATTTTTCAATTTTAAAATGGTACTTTCCTTTAAAATTTTACTGTTTTCAATACTTAACTTTGAATTCTTATTAGCTATAATTTTTTTCCCTCCTCTAAATACGTCCCATCGTAAATTTATGCCTGCTGAAAATCCATCTGAAATACTTTTATTGTAAAAAGCATATGGGTTATCATTTATACTTTCATTCCAGCCATAAGAACCAATTAACCCAATCGTTGGTAAATAAGAAAATCTTGTTATTTTTTGATTAATATTTGAAATAACAACCTCTTTTTCTTGGATTAAAAATGTTGTATTATTATTTATTCCATTTGAATAAAGTTTACTTAATTCACTACGACTTAAAAACTTAAAGTCTGTATTGGTTAAATAATTATCTGTTGATTGATAATTCATTATTAAATTCAGATCACTTTTGGCATTTACCAGTTTTTTCATGGTATTTAATAATCTTATGCTGTCATTGTTCATATCAACCTCAGCATTTAAAACCTCAAGATTATTTGACTGTCCGTATTCAAATTCTAATAGCTTTCTTTCCAGTCTCTTTTTAGAAATATCTAATGACTTTATAATTATCTTATGCTGTTCTGCAAGCCTGCTTAACTCAAAGTAAATCGAGTATAATTGTAAAACAGTATTTTCAATAATATCTCTAACCTCCAATTTAGTTTTGCTGTATAACTCCTTGGATTTTTGGTAATTATATTTTCTTCCATTAGAGTCAATTAAATTATAATTAAAGGAAAGTATTGCAGAATTATTATCAGTTTTAGTGTCATTTAGTGTACCTGAAATTCCATTTGGGGTTTCAATTTCTATATTTTGAGTAATGTTATTTAATTCAGATCCTATTTGAATTAAAGGAAGGTAATTGTTATTTAAAATACTAGTATTATTTTTAGAAATTTTTTCAATGTTTTTAGAAATTTTTATATCAAAATTATTTTTAAGTGTTGCTTCTATGGCCTCAGAAATTGTTAACTCTTTTTGTGCATAAAAATTAATACTGAAAAATAGACTTAATAGAAATACTTTGATAAATTTTTTCATCTTTTTTGCCTTAATTGTTCAACAATCGGAGCCTCCACATCTCTTTTGTTGGGTTTTGTGCCAGAATATAACCATGTAAAGTTTACCTTGAGAGAGTTTGTAAAGGATATTAAAATTGGAAGTAATATGAGTGTTAAAAATGTGGCGTATCCAATTCCATAAGCTATTGATATTGCCATTGGTTTTAGTAGCTGTGCCTGAAAGCTTTTCTCTAGTATAATTGGAGCAAGTCCAGCCATGGTTGTGATTGAGGTTAAAAAAATCGCTCTAAATCTTTCTTTACCTGCTAAAAAAATTGAGTCATCAAAACTCATTCCTTCCCTAAGGTTTGAATTAAATTTTGAAATTAATACTAATCCGTCATTTACAAGAATTCCGATGAGCGCTATTATTCCCAAAAGAGAGATCACATTAATAGGGAAACCATGTAAAAGGTGTCCCCAGGCCACTGTTGTTAAGCTGAAAGGAATTAAAAGTAACAGTAAAATAGGTTGACTATAAGTTCTAAAAACAAATCCAATGATAATAAAAATCAGAAATAACGCAAGAGGAAATATAATTTTCGCTGATTCAATTGTTTTGTTAGCTTCACGATATTGACCTTCGAATGAAACTTTTAATGAGGGGTATCTTTCTTTCAAAACAGGAATTATATTTTCCTGTATACTAAAAACAATATCCGATGCACTATCACTTGGATCTAATAAGTTAGCATTGACCTGAATTTCCCTGCTACCATCTAAGTGATTGATAGATACTTCCCCTCTATTGATACTGAAATCAGCTATTTCGTTCAATGGGATTCTTTTTTTATTTGGGGTAATAATTCTAATTTCTTCCAAACTTTTAATTAAAGATCTTGATTTTTGATCAAATCTAATCCAAACTTTTATTTCATCTTCACCCCTTTGAAACCTTTGGGCTTCAACCCCAAAAAAAGCAGCTCTAACTTGCTTCATCACATTTGCGTATGTTAGTCCTGAAGAATATGCATTTTCATTTAATTTTATATCAATCTCCTTAATTCCCTCTGGATCATTACTTGAAATATCAGTTAATTTTGGATTTTTGTTTAGCAACGACAGTAAATCATATTTTGCACTTTTTAATTCCTTAATATCTTGACTTAGTAAAGATATTGCCACAGGACTTCCACCAAAGTTCGCTCCACCATCAACAATAAATTTTTCTACACCAATAATTTCTCCTGTTCTTTCACGGATTAAATTTGCAAGATCTGGTGCTTTAATTTCTTGGGGTCTATTTTCACTATCAAGAAGATAAATTTCAAGGGATGCAGTTGATGAACCACCTACATCTTCAAAACCTTTTACAATTGCCACATTATCAGCCGAGTTTCCAATATTTTTTTGGATATACTCAATTAGATTTCTATCATCATTTTGCATATATTTTTCTTCATATTCCTTGCCAATCTCTCTGGCATGATTTTCTACAACTGAAATAATGGAATCTGTGTATTTAACATTTGTTCCCATTGGCATTTTTAGATCAACTGTAATTATATCACTTGCAATTAAGGGAAAAAAAGTAACTCCGATAACACCCCCAAAAACAGAGCTTATTGTTAGCATGAGAGCAGCAATGAAACCAGCAAAACTCACAAATCTATTTTTTAAAGCAAATTTCAGAGTTGGACTATAAATTTTATCTCTCAACCACCTCATTAATTCAAAACCTTTATTGTTAATTGATCTCATGTAAGTGAAAAATTTATAAACTAAATTTTCTTGTAATTTATTTTTTTTCTGCAAAGCTTTTGAGTGTGCTAAGTGAGAAGGTAAAATTATTAAAGCCTCCACAAGTGAAACTATAAGGGTTAAAATGACAATCATCGCTACCTCACCAAAAAAGTTTCCAATATCTCCAGCTAGTACTAATAGTGTAGAAAAAGCAATAAGGGTTGTAAGGATTGCCGAAACAATTGCAGGCATTACTTCTAATGTTCCATCGACTGCTGATTGCTCAGGAGTTTTTCCTTGTTCATAATGTCTAAATATATTTTCAGCAATAACAATTCCATCATCTACAAGTATCCCAATGACTACAATCATTCCAAATAATGACATCAAATTGATGGTGATATCAAAATTTCCTGCAAATATTAGCATTCCAAGAAATGAGATAGGTAATCCAAAGGCAACCCAAAAAGCAAGTCTGATATTTAGAAAAATAGAAAGAAAAATTAGAACAAGAATTATCCCGATTCCACCATTTTCTAATAATAGATTTGTTCTTTGTCTCAATACAATGGAATAGTCTTTTAATGCTGTCAACTTAAGGTCATTATTAATTTTGTTAAAATCCTCGATGTACTTATTAATCTTCTTTGCAGAATTCATCATATCCTCATTATTAGTGCTAGTAATAGTTAAAATCACTGCTTTGTTGTTATTAACATAGGATCTAAGTGGTGTTTCTGAGAATTGATCTTTAATTACTCCAACGTCAGATAATTTTATTTTTTTCCCATTATTATCTGCTCGAATTATGATATTTTGGATTTCATTGGAATAGTATTTTTTATTATTTGCTCTAATTAAAAATTCTTCTTTGCTGGTTTTGATATTTCCTCCAGTTGCTAAAATATTTGAGTTAGATATTGCTAAAACAATTTCTTCAAATGATAAATTATACTTGATAAGATCTTTTTCACTCAAGGATATTTCTATTTCTTCGTCCGGAAAGCCTGAAACAGAAACTTGAGAAATACCATCGATATTTCTCATATCTTTTTCTATATTTTTAGAAATATTTTTTAAAGATTTTAAATCAATATCTTTTCCGCTTACAGAAAATATCATGGTGGGTTGCTGTTCCTCAATTTTTGTAACAACAACAGGTTCTAAATCAGCAGGATATGATGAAACTTTATCCACAGCATTTTTAACGTCAAATAAAATGGCTTCGATGTCAAAATCTTCATCGGTTTCAATAATTATACTACCAGTGTCTTCACGCGATGTAGACGTGACTCTCACAATCCCAGGAATTCCTTTTAAATTATCTTCTATTTTATATATGACTCCTTCTTCTATTTCTTCTGGGGAAGCTCCTGGGTAAACGGCATTTATAGAAATAAATTTAGAGTCAATTAATGGAAAAAATGATGATTTTAAAGCAATTACACCAGAGATACCAAATACAATAAAAAACATAACTAAAATGTTTACTGCTTTTGGGTATCTTACAAAATAAGAAATTATTCTCCTCACTAGTTAGAAGTTTTAATCTTCATCCCTTTGTAGATTCCAGGAATATTCGAAGAAATTATTTTTGTATTATTTTCAAGGCCAGAAATAATAACTGACTCATCATCATAATAAATTATGTCTACTTTTCTTATTCCCACTCTACTATTTTTCTCAACAACGTATA
>NTKO01000003.1 GCA_002457735.1 Bacteroidetes bacterium MED-G13
GGTAACAGATGGTGTTCTTGCTGCATCTACAACTTACGATGTAGGATTAGAGTTCTTAAATGAATTGGAAGATCCTGCTGAGGATATTACAGAGGAGGTTGAAGAAGAGAGCTTAGCTCATCAAGTATTTTATTCAGTTGGTGGAGATCTAAATGTTGGTGTTGAGTATGCAAACTTTGATACTGATGGAAATCCATTAGGAACACAGATTACATTAACAACAAATGAAGCTGGTTCTGGAACAATCACAATAACATTAATACATGAGCCGATGAAGCCAAATGATGGACTTGCTACAGCAGGAGGCGAAACGGATATGGAAGTTACATTCAATGTTTCTGTAGAGTAAATATGAATTGTGCATGTAATAAATGCGGTGCTAATTTCACTTCGAAATTAGCACTCGCTTTTTATTCTATATTTTCTATTTGTTGTTTCAATACATTGGGACAAAACTGTGACAATAAACTTTCTATCGAGGTTATTGATTTGCATGACGGATCTTCATTAGTCAATACAAATATTTACTTTGAAGAAATTGATATTGGAGGAAAGACCGATCAAAATGGTATTATCGTTTTCGAAAATCTTTGCGATGGTAGTTACACTCTTAGTGTTTCCCATGAGGATTGTGAGACTTTAAATGTTAAAGTAGCTGTTAAAAAAGACACGTATAAAAAAGTTTATTTAGAGCACCACTTGAATGAGCTGCAAGAAATCATAGTAACCTCCAGCAATCGAGTAAATTCAAAGTCATTGTTTGAAAATAAAATTTCTAAAGAGGTTTTAGATGATTATAACAGTAGAACCCTTGGTGAGGTATTACAGACTGTTACTGGGGTAAGCACTTTAAATTCGGGTTCTTATTTATCGAAACCTGTAATAAATGGATTGCATAGCAGTCGAGTTATTTTAATTAATAATGATGTCAGACTAGAAGATCAAGAATGGGGTATAGAACACGCACCCAGTATTGATATTAATTCAATTGATAAATTATCTGTAATTAAAGGGGCGAGTGCTTTACAATATGCGGGAGATGCCGTTGGGGGTGTTATCATTGCAGAAACATCAAATGAAAAATTAGTTGATGATTTGTATGGAAGTGTTACTACCAACCTTCAATCCAATGGAAGAGGGGGATCAGTGTCAACCAACTTTACTAAGACAAAGAGCAATGGATGGTATTATAAATTCCAAGGCACTTTAAAACAAATGGGTGATTTTGAAACGGCTGATTATTTCATGACTAATACAGGTTTTCAAGAAAATAATATTTCTTTAAAAGCAGGATTGAATCGCATTGACCATGGTTTTGAAATCTATTACTCCCTATTTAGTAATCAACTTGGAATTTTAAGATCTTCTCATGTACATACTGCAATTGATATTATCAATGCGATAAATAATGAAATTCCATCAGTTATTGAGGAATTTAGTTATGACATTAATATACCCAGACAAAAGATTAGTCATAACCTTGTAAAAATTAAAGCTTTTAAAAATTTTAATTTTGGTAAATTAAGTATGCGATATGATTATCAAGTCAATGATAGAAAAGAATTTGATATAAGAAGGGGTGGTAGAACAAATCCAGTATTGGATTTAAATCTGCAAACTCATGCTTTAGCTTTAGATTTACAATCAAAATTTGATAGTAGTTCTAATTTTAAAGCAGGAATTTCTGGCAGGTATCAAAAAAATTTTCCGGACCCTGCAACTGGAGTTAAGCGTATAATTCCTGATTACAAAAAATACGATTTCAGTTTCTATTCTATTTATGATACTACTTTTAATGAGGATTGGTTAGTAGAAGCAGGTATTAGATATGATTTTTCTCACATTAACTCCTATAAATATTACAGAACTTCACTATGGGAATTAAGAAATTATAATGAGTTGTTTCCTGAATTTTTAGTTGAAGATTTAGGGACAAATACCCTTACCAATCCAAAATTTGACTTTCATAATATCTCCTCTAATTTGGGTGTACGATATTCAATTAATGAGGGTGAAAATATTTATCTGAATTATTCTATTTCTTCAAGAAAACCAAATCCTTCTGAGTTATTTAGTGAAGGTCTGCACCACTCCTCAGCTAGAATTGAAATTGGGGATTTAAGTTTTCAATCTGAGGTAGGAAATAATATTTCGTTAACCTATAATCTATCAAATGAGAAATCTGCATTAACTTTCAACTCTTTTATAAATTATGTAAATGACTTTATTTATATAATTCCTGTTAGAACAACAACTACACTTGCTGGAGTTTTTCCCGTTTGGGAGTATATGCAATCGGATGCAAATTTATATGGCTTTGATGTGAAATACGACAAGCAGTATTTTGATAATTTTTTTATTGTCCATCAATTTTCTCTTGTTAAAGGATATGAAAGGTCCAATGATAAACCTCTTATTAATATGCCGCCAGCGAATCTTAAAAACTCTATCAGCTATAATTTCTTAGATTTTAATAATCTAAATATTTCTTTAGAAAGTGAATATGTTTTTGAGCAAAATGAGTATCCGGATACAAATTTTGAAATTTATATTCCGACAAGTCAAACATATGCAATGCTAGATATGAGCACACCACCACAAGCATATCATTTATTAAACCTTTCCTCCTCCATACAATTTGGCTCTAAAAATGGTGGGGAGTACAAAATAAATGTACGTGTTGAAAACCTTTTTAACAATCTCTATAAAGACTATTTGAATAGGCTTAGATATTTTACTCATGACATGGGAAGAAACATCATGCTTTCACTAAATTACAATTATTAAATATTTATTTTTTATATAGTTACTTAACATTAACTTTGTATCATTAATAGGGGTGCTGATACGGCTGAGATTATACCCATTGAACCTGGAACAGATAATGCTGTTTAGGAATTTTGATGATATTCTTTTCATTCACAAGCCTCCCGCAAAATCAAAAATAAATGAAAAATATATTATTGTTATTTCTGTTAGGCTTTATTCAAATATATTCCCAAGATCAACAAATAGATTCATTAAATGTGGAGAAATTGGAAGAGGTTTTGGTTTCCTCAGTTAGGGTTAATGAAGATATACCCATGGCATTTACCAATGTTTCCAATGATCAAATTGAAGAAAGAAATTTAGGTCAAGACCTTCCAATTTTATTAAATTTTCTGCCTAATGTTGTCACCACATCTGATGCTGGTGCTGGAATTGGATATACTGGAATTAGAATTCGAGGGATTAACGCACAATCTACTAATGTGACAATCAATGGTATTCCTTATAACGATGCAGAATCCCATAACACTTATTGGGTGGATCTTCCAGACTTCTCTTCATCCATAGAGAATTTACAAGTTCAAAGAGGAATAGGCACATCGGTAAATGGATCCAGTGCATTTGGTGCAAGCATTAATATCTTGACAGATAAAATTTCAAAAGATCCATTTTTTGAAAGTAATAATACCTTAGGAAGCTATAATACTTATAAAAATACCTTTCGATTTAGTACAGGACTCCTTAATGAAGTATTTGAATTTTCTGGTAGGCTTTCCAAAATTGATTCGGATGGTTATATTGACCGATCAACATCTGATTTGAAATCTTATTTTTTACAATTTTCTTACAAAAAGGAAAATACTCTAATTAAGTTTTTGAATTTTGGAGGTCATGAAATTACTTATCATGCTTGGAATGGAATTGACGGGGAAACACTTCGAAATGACAGAACGTTTAATCCATCAGGATTGTACACGGATTTAAACGGAGTTCAACAGTTTCACGAGGACGAACTTGACAACTACAAACAGGATCATTTTCAGTTACACTGGAGTGAAATCATAAATAATAATCTTACATCTAATTTGGGATTAAATTTAACTAATGGAAAAGGTTATTATGAGCAGTATAATGAAAATGGAAATGAAGATTTTATAACAAGAAAATGGCTAGATAATCAATTTGTTGTGGTGAATTACTCTTTGAAATACTCAAAAAATAATCACAATATTATCTTTGGATCTACTTACAGTGAATATGATGGTGATCATTTTGGTGAAACAATATGGTCACAGAATTCAGGTGATATGGAGTTTACTGATTTGTTTTATAGTGGAAATGGTCTTAAGAAAGACTTTAGCAATTTTATAAAGTCTGTGTTCCAAATTTCTGACCGTTTTAGTATGTATACTGATTTGCAATTAAGAGAAATAAATTACAGCACAGATGGAAGCACCTCCAATATCCCAGAATTAAAACTAGATAAAAAATATAGTTTTTTCAATCCAAAATTTGGTTTAAATTTTAAGCTAAATAGTAAAAACAGAGTCTATTTTTCTGCAGCCAAAGCTTATCGTGAACCTACACGAAGTGATTATGAAAATAATTTTAATATAAAACCCGAGGAGCTTATTGATTTTGAATTAGGATGGAGTCTTAGTTCAAATAATATAATTTTAAATACGAACCTCTATTATATGAATTATGAAAATCAACTAGTCTTAACCGGAGCATTGGATGATGTTGGATCTCCAATAAGAGAAAATAGTGGTAAAAGTTATCGAGCAGGTATTGAAATTGAAACAGGATTTACGATCTCTGAAAAAATCAATCTTGCAGGAAATGTAAGCTTAAGTGAAAATAAAAATATTGATTATGTAAGTAATTTTAATGGTGAACTAACAAACCTAGGTGATACGGATATTTCCTATTCACCTTCATTTATTTCATCGTTGGCGCTTAATTATAGTCCTAATTCAAAGTTTGCTCTCTCAATCTTAAATAAAAATGTTGGCGAGCAGTTCATGAGTAATAATGGATCTGCTTTTTCAAAGCTTGACTCCTATTCTATTACGGACTTAAATCTTAGATATACTTTTGATGAATTATATTTATTTGATGAGTTATCCATAAATCTGTTAATTAATAATATTTTTTCAACAGAATATGTTTCTAATGGTTATTATTATACATATGATGATACGTGGACAGATGAAAATATGATTACAACCATAGAGGGAACTGGATATTTTCCACAAGCCACAAGAAATTTTTTATTTGGAGTAGGAATTAAATTTTAAAAGCTACTGATAATCAATACGTTTCCATTTGATTCAACTCGGTATGCTTTTAAAGCGCAATTAAGAACTGTGCCAATTGACTGACCAGTAATTAAGCTATAACTGTTTTGTTGAGCACAACTTGATGTTGCTTCTAATCCATTGATATTTAAGATGGAACATGGAAGTATTTCATGGTTTGGATCAGATGCATCCCATGCGAGAAAACCTGTGCCTGAATTTACTATTATTATCCCTCCATTTCCTACATCTGGAATATAAACGGAATTGCTAATAAAATTAAGATCTGAATATTGAGGTAAATTTAAATTGACCTCATAATAGATATCAAAATTCAGAAGAAAATTACATCTTGAATCATTTATATTTGAAGAACAATTACAAATAAAAATAATAAGTAATAATAAGTAAAAGTTACTTAATTTCATTTGCTAAAAATACGATAAAAATGCATAATTTAAATATTTTGTATATTTGATAATGTCTCGATAATTCGGGATTTTTTATTTTATAAAAACAAACTATACTAATTGCTATGAGCAATATTTCATACTATACCGAAGAGGGTTTAAATAAACTAAAGGATGAATTAAATCAGTTAAAAGATATTGAAAGGCCCAATGCATCTAATGCAATTGCAGAAGCTAGAGATAAAGGTGACTTGAGCGAAAATGCTGAATATGATGCTGCCAAGGAAGCGCAAGGAATGTTAGAGATGAGAATTTCAAAACTTGAAGAAAGATTAGCAAATGCTAGAGTAATTGACGAATCTCAGTTGGATGATTCCAAAGTACTTGTTTTATCAAAGGTTAAAATTAGAAATAAATCTAACGGTATGACTATGGATTATTTGATAGTGGCCGATGGGGAAGCTGACTTATCCAAGGGAAAAATATCTGTAAACTCTCCAATTGGAAAAGGATTATTAGGAAAATCTGTTGGCGAAATAGCAAAAATCAGTGTTCCAACTGGATTTATAGATTTAGAAATTTTAGAAATTTCAAGATAAATGCCAACCATTTTTAGTAAAATAATCTCTGGTGAAATTCCATGCTACAAAGTCGCAGAAAATAAAAATTTTTTAGCATTCTTAGATATTAATCCAAATTCTATTGGACACACTCTTTGTATTCCGAAAAAAGAAATTGATAATATCTTAGATTTAGATGAAAGTACCTATCATGAACTAATGAAATTCTGCAGAAAGGTAGCACTTTCCATTGCCAAGGTTATTGATTGTGAAAGAGTATCCTTTAGTATTATTGGCTTAGAAGTAGCTCATGTACATGTACATTTAATTCCCATTAAAAAAATGAGCGATGCTAATTTTACAAAAAAAGTTTCTATGAATGGCAATCAGTTTAAACAAACTGCAAGTCTAATTTCAGATGCTTTCAAATCTGTTTAGCTTAATTTCAAAAGTTGTTCCTGTGTTAATTTTTGATTCCAATACTTTTATTTTTCCTAAGTGATAGTCCTCAATTATTCTTTTAGCTAGGGATAATCCTAAGCCCCAACCTCTTTTTTTTGTAGTGTAGCCGGCTTCAAAAATACTTTTAAATAATTTTTTACTAATTCCTTTACCATTATCCATAATATAAATATATATATGTTCCGAATCAGTTTGTACTTGAATTGAAATCTTTCCTTTTTTTTCAATAGCATCAACACTATTTTTTATGATATTTTCCAAGCACCAGCTAAAAAGCTGAGGATTTAAATTCGCATAAATATTTGAATCAATTGGTTTGAAATCTATTTTAATATTATTACTGATTCTTTCATTTAGGTATTTTACTGTCTTTCCAATCTCAATTTTTAAATCATACCTTTCAAGCTTAGGTTTAGATCCTATTTTTCCAAACCTCTCAGAAATTGTTGTAAGCCTATTTACATCTTTTTCTATTTCGTTTATGTATGGTGTATTTTTCGTTTTATTTTTTATCAGTTCTATCCAACCTATTAATGAACTCAAGGGTGTTCCAATCTGATGGGCAGTTTCTTTTGCCATACTAGACCATAACTTATTAATTTCAGAACTTTTTAAGTTTTTATAAAATAAAACTGTAATAAGTACAAAGGAAATAGTAAATAAAATTAAAGCTATTGGATAAAATTTAAGTTTATTCAGAGTGGAAGAATTACCATAATATAGAGTTGAAATTTTTTGTCCATTTAGATAGATTGGTATTGGATTATTCTCTGATTTAAATTGTAAAATCAATTTATTAATTTTAACAGTGTCGGAAGCTTTTATATTTTTTATATTATTTATTTCAATTTTGCCGTCATAATCCAATTTGATCATTGGAGTGGAAGTGTTTTTTTTTAATACTTCTAGATTTAAATTAGAAATTTGTCCATTTATATTCAACAGCTCAGATGTGGCGAGTGACCAAATCTCCATTTTATTCCTTTCTTCAATCTTATAGTTCTGAACCAATAAGTATGTAGAGACCAATATTGATATAACTATTATTGTAGAAAATATAATTACCATCGGATTAATATATCTTGAAACTAGTGACATCTATTGAATCTTTTGCGCTAAATATAGTGAGTTTAACTGTAAATAATACTTCAATAATTCTTATTTATTATCTATCTTCATAAATTAAAATTAAATAAAGTACATGGAAATTCAAGGAAAAATAAAATTGATTAAAGAAGTTCAGGAAATAAGTCCAACATTTAAAAAACGAGAGCTTATCTTAACAACGGATGAACAATATCCACAAACACTTTCTGTTGAATTTATTCAAGATAAGACCGACCTATTAAATAATTTTAAAGTCGATCAAAGTGTAAAAGTTGGTATAAATTTAAGAGGTAGAGAGTGGGAAAATCCAGAGACAAAAGAATTAAAATACTTTAATTCAATTCAAGGTTGGAGAATAGATCTCTTAGAATCAAATTCTAGTGTTTCAAATGAAGATTTACCACCACTTGATAGTTTAAGTCCTTTTGAGCCTGCTGACGATAATGATGATAATCAAGAACTTGATGATTTGCCATTTTAATAACTTATGCTTTCTTCAAATGATTTAAACAAGTTTTATAATATAAGTGATTTTAAAAATATTTTAAAAGAAAAATTACCACAAAAAAAATTCCTTAAAATATTAAATAAATCAGACTATAATAAACAAATAATTACACTTCAATCAGAATTAGTATTATTACAAAATTGGATTAAAGAAAACAATAAAAGGGTATGTATTATCTTTGAAGGCCGCGATGCGGCAGGTAAAGGAGGAGCCATAAAAAGGTTTGTTGAACATCTAAATCCAAGAAATTCAAGAGTTGTTGCACTTTCTAAGCCCAGTGAATTAGAACTAGGACAATGGTATTTTCAAAGATATTTAAGTAACATTCCAAATCCTGGAGAAATAGTTTTCTTTGATAGAAGTTGGTATAATAGGGCTATTGTTGAACCTGTAATGGGATTTTGTTCAAATGATGAATATCTATTATTTATGAATCAGGTTAATGACTTTGAAAAAATGTTGATTGATGATGGAATAATTATAATTAAACTATGGTTTTCTATTTCTAAAGAGGTGCAAAAATCAAGATTTGTTTCTAGATTGACAAATCCACTAAAAACATGGAAGTTTAGTAATGTTGATCTTGAGGGACAAAAGCGATGGGATCTTTATTCTAAGTACAAAACTAAAATGTTTGATAAAACAAATACTGATATTGCTCCATGGAAAATTATTGACAGTAATAATAAATTATCTGCAAGGATAGAATCAATTAAATATGTTTTATCAATTTGTGATTTTAAAAATAAAAACTCAACCTTGAAGGAGAATAAGCTTTCTTTAAGTATACAAGATTTTATTCAAATTGATAAAAAACAATTGAAGATCTTAAATAAAAGTAAATCATTGATAAACTTATTGTCCAGAAAAAACACATCTATTTCAAAGACTATTCGATACATTAAATATGAAAGAGAATTAAAAAAATTACAGGTTGAAATGATTCGATTACAAAATTGGGTTTTTAATGAAAATAAAAAAGTAATCATTGTTTGTGAGGGTCGTGATGCAGCTGGAAAAGGTGGGGCAATAAGAAGAGCGATACAGCATTTAAACCCAAGAAAGTTTAGAGTAGTAGCACTTCCAAAACCAAATGAATTAGAAAGATCGCAATGGTATTTTCAAAGGTATGTTCATCATTTCCCAAAAGATGGTGAAATAGTTTTTTTTGACAGGAGCTGGTATAACCGAGCAGTTGTTGAGCCAGTCAATGGGTTTTGCACCCAATCAGAGTACAATACTTTTATGAATCATATTAATAGTTTTGAAAAAATGATTATTGATAATAACATCATTTTGTTAAAGTTTTATTATTCAATTTCCAAAGATATTCAATTAAAAAGGTTCAATGAAATAAAGAATAGCCCATTAAAAAAATGGAAGTATACAATTGTTGATAGCAATGCACAAAAGTTATGGAGTAAATATTCGATCTACAAAGATTTGATGTTTAAAAAAACAAATCCTGATTTTGCAAAATGGAATATTATCAAAGCTGACAAAAAAATTTATGCTAGAATTAAGACTTTAGAATTAATTTTAAAGAATATTCCCTACGATAAAAAAACTAAGATTCATTCTAAAGAAATTAATTTTTAAAAGTCTTTATAAAGTCCATAACTTTCAAAGAATCATTAACGGAAAATTCACCAATTTTTGTTCTTCTAAGCTCTGTTAAATGTGCTCCTGATTTTAGTGCTTTGCCAAAATCATTAATTAATGATCTGATATAAGTTCCCTTACTGCAATTTACTTGAAAGGAAAGTTCTGGAAAATTTATTTCAGTAATTTTAAAATCTCTAATAGTAATCTTTCTTTTTTCAAGATTTACTTGTTCCCCTTGTCTGGCAAGTTTGTATGACCTAATACCATTCTTTTTAACCGCGGAAAAAATAGGTGGCTTCTGCATAATGTCTCCAATAAACTCATTAACTTTTTCATAAATTAATTTTTCATTTATATGATCTGTTTGATAAAAAACATTTGGTTTTGTTTCTAAGTCATAAGATGGAGTAGAAGAACCAATAATCATTTTTCCAGAATAACTCTTATCCAGCCCAATGAAGCTGTCAATTTCTTTTGTCATTTTACCATAGCAAATTATTAGTAATCCAGTAGCTAGTGGGTCAAGTGTTCCAGCATGTCCAACTTTTAATTTTTTTAAATTAAATTTTTTTTTAATAAAATTTCTGATTTTGCTAACAACATCAAAAGAAGTCCAGTTAATATCTTTATCGATTAAAATTAATTTTCCTTTCAATTGGATGTTTTAAATAAAAAAAATAGCAGTTAGACCTAAAAGAAAACAGTAAAAACTGAAATACATCAAGTTATTATTCTTTACAATATTTAACATCCACTTGCATGCAATAAAACCAGAGATTAGTGAAGAGAAAAAACCAATTAGTAATATTGAAATTTGGATATCATAATGAAAAAGATCACCTGAAAAAACATCCTTTAAAATTGCTCCAAAGATTACTGGAATTACTATCAAAAAAGAAAATTTTGCACTTTCATTTTTTTCTTTGCCCAAATACAATGAGGTGCAAATAGTTGTTCCGGACCTAGAAATACCAGGCATAATAGCGATAGCTTGAGATATTCCAATTATTAAGGAATCTAAATATGAAAGTTTTGATTTTTTCTTTTTCACAATTTTTGTTAGTAGTAACATTAGGCCAGTAATAATTAGCATTATTCCTACTAGCTTTAAATTCCCAACAAATAATTTCTCAATATGATTACTAAATACAAATCCAACAAAACCCGCAGGTAAAATTGCAATAAGAATTTTTAGAATATAAATTCTATTTTTACTTTTTTTGATATTAAATATTAAATCAAAAATATCTTTTCTAAAAACAATCATTGTACTCAATGCGGTTGCAAAATGAAGGATAGAGGTAAACAATAAATTTTCTTTACCCAGCATATTTGCATCTAAAATATTTCTAAATATTTCTAAATGACCGCTAGAAGATACTGGAAGAAATTCGGTCAACCCTTGTATGATTCCTAAAAAAAAGGCGTCACTTTCTGTCATATCTATTTTTCAGGAGATTTTAAAATAGCATACACCTGGATAATATAACCACTAACAATTAGCATTGGTGCAAGTCTTATCCTTTGGAAACTAAAAATTTCATCACTGAAAATATTAGGATCATCACTTCCACCTCCTGACATAAGAAAAAATCCTACAATCATTAAAAAAATTCCAGATAACATAATTTTATAATTTATTGATCCAAATAGTAGTTTTTTTTCTTCTTCTTGTTTTTCCATGTTATATATCTAATTTTTTTGTGTCAATATTGAGAATATTTTGTGTTGCAAAAAAAGTACTTACTAGACTAATTGTAAAACCCAATATAACAACGCTGCCCAATAGAAAAAAAATAGTTTTTAACTCTACATAATTATAAAAATTGATATTAGAATCAAAAAAATCAATTAAAATTAAAATTGAAATAATTGCAATAGTTGAAGAAATCAAACTTAATAATAAATTCGTCTTAATAAATGGAACCCTAATGAAGGATCGAGTAGCGCCAACTAATTGCATCGTCTTTATTATATTTCTTTTGGCATAAATTGAAAGCCTAATAGAACTGTTTATAATTAAAAAAGTAATTAATAATGAAAATATTATTGAGGGAATTATCCAAAAACTTATTTTCTTGATATTGTTATTTATCATATTAATAAAATCCCTGTCATAAACAATCTCATCGATATATTTCTTTTTCATTATAAATCTAGAAATACTATCTAGCTTCTTACTATTTACGTAATTACTTTTTAAGTTAATGTCAATCGACCCTAGAAGAGGATTAAATCCAAGAGATTTGATAAATTCTTCCCCGTATTCCTCTTTCATAATAGTTACAGCCTCTTCTTTGGAAATATAATTAGCTTTATCAATAAAATTGCTCATTAAAAGTTCATTTTTTAGCTGATTAATTTCAATATTTTTTACATTTTCTTTCAAATAAATAGATACGGTAAAATCTTCTTTAAATTTATTAATGATCGAATCAGAACTGACAAGAAATAATCCAAAAAATGAATATAGGAATAAGACTATTGACATTATAATCACTATTGAAAAATAAGATGTTATTAATCTTTTATTTTTTATGCTAGGCATTGATGACTATTAAATTTTGTACAATAAAAGTAATGAACTAATCATTAACTAAAAAGATTTTCTATTGTAACTATAAAATGTAAATTTGTGAATCACCTCAAATTAATTGATGGATTATAATTTTAGGACAATAGAGAAAAAGTGGCAAGACTATTGGAAAGCTAATCAAACTAATTCTTCCGAAGTTGATCATAGTTTGCCAAAGTATTATGTTTTAGATATGTTCCCTTACCCATCCGGGTCGGGTTTACATGTAGGACATCCTTTAGGTTACATAGCATCAGATATTATTTCAAGGTATAAAAGATTGAAAGGCTTTAATGTATTACACCCCATGGGATTTGATTCATTTGGTTTGCCCGCCGAGCAGTATGCAATTAAGACAGGAAGACATCCAAAAGAAACTACTGAAATAAATATCAAGAGGTTTAAAGATCAATTAGATAATTTAGGATTATCATATGATTGGAGCCGTGAAATTAAAACGAGTGATAGTAATTATTATAAATGGACACAATGGATTTTTCTTAAATTATATAATTCTTATTTTGATAAAGAAACAAAAAAAGCAAAAGATGTTTCTGAGCTAATCATCCCCTCACATATTGATTCTTCAAAAAGAGATAATTATATTGACTCAAAAAGGTTGGCATATATTGACACAATTGATGTCAATTGGTGTGAGGAGCTTGGAACAGTATTGGCTAATGAGGAGGTAATTGGAGGATTAAGTGAAAGGGGAGGTTTCCCTGTCACAAAAAAACCAATGAGGCAATGGGTAATGAGAATCACCAAATATGCTGATCGATTACTTGATGACTTAGATGATTTAGATTGGCCAGAGTCTATAAAATCATCTCAAAGAAATTGGATAGGAAAATCGTATGGTGCTGAAATATCATTTACTGTTAACTCTGAGCTAAGTGTTAATGTTTTTACAACTAGGCCTGACACAATATATGGCGCTACCTACTTAGTTCTAGCTCCTGAAAATTCAATTGTAGAAAAAATTGTTACAGATGATCAAAAAAATGAAATTGAAAATTATCAAAAAATAGCCAAAAGTAAGAGTGATTTAGAAAGGCAAGAAAATCAGAAAATTAAAACAGGGGTATTTACAGGTGCATTTGCAATTAATCCGATATCAAATAAAAAAATCCCCATCTGGATTTCCGACTATGTACTAAACAGCTATGGTACAGGTGCAATTATGGCAGTCCCAGCTCATGATGAAAGAGATTATGAATTTGCACAACAATTCAATCTTGAAGTTATTAAAGTGATTGATTCAGAAAGTGACTTTTTTTCAGGCCATGGAAATATTATTAATTCTGAAAGTTTTAATGGAATTCATAGCAAAAAATTCAAAGATGTTGTAATTGATTATTTGGAAAAAAATAAACTTGGAGAAAGAAAAATAAATTATAAATTAAGAGATTGGATTTTTACTAGGCAAAGATATTGGGGAGAGCCGATTCCAATTCTACATAATAAAGATAAATCTATAGCAGTAGATGAACAAGATTTACCTATTCTTCTTCCAGAGGTTGAGTCTTATTTGCCTACAAAAAGTGGAAAATCTCCGCTTGCAAGAAATGAAAGCTGGAAGTACATTACAATAAATGGTAAATCATTTGAGCGTGAAACAAATACAATGCCTCAATGGGCTGGTTCATGTTGGTATTATTTAAGATTTTTAGACCCAAAAAATCAAAGTCAATTTGCTTCTGAAAGTTCTATTAAATATTGGATGCCAGTTGATTTATATATTGGAGGAGCCGAGCACGCTGTTTTACATTTACTGTATTCTCGTTTTTGGCATAAAGTTCTTTATGATTTAGGCTTGGTCAATACAAAGGAGCCTTTTAAAAAGCTTGTTAATCAAGGAATGATTTTAGGAAATAGTGCTTTGATTCACAGAAAGATTGATGGTGGCGGCTATGTTTCTAGTGATTTGAAAGATAAATATAAAACTCAATCAATTCATATTGAAATTAGTTTCGTTAATGAAAATAATGAATTGAACATGGAACTGCTTAAAAAAAATAATCCTGATTTTAAAGATGCAGATTTTGAATATGATAAAACTTTTTATGTTGATAGAGAAGTTGAAAAAATGTCTAAATCAAAATATAATGTGATTAATCCGGATGACATATGTTATAATTATGGAGCAGATACCTTGAGACTGTATGAAATGTTTTTAGGGCCATTAGAACAGTCCAAGCCATGGAGTACTTCTGGAATAATTGGAGTTCATAATTTTCTCAAAAAATTATGGAGATTATATTTTCATGAAAATGAAATTATTGTTAATGAATCTGTTCCAAATGACTACAATTTAAAAACACTTAACAGGTGCATAAAAAAAGTAGCTAATGATATTGAAAATTTTTCTTTTAATACAGCTGTATCTACATTGATGATTACTGTTAATGAATTGACCCAGCAAAAATGTACTAGTAAAAAGATTCTGGAACCTTTAGCAATAGTTATTTCATCATTTGCCCCTCACATTGCTGAGGAGATTTGGCAGCAATTAGGGAATACAGATTCAATAACTAATTCCAATTATCCAAATTATGATGAAAGATATTTACATGATACTACTAAAATATATCCTGTTTCAATTAACGGAAAACTAAAGTATAAGATTGAGCTTCCGACAAATTTATCTAAGCAGGAGATTGAGAAAGAAATTTTGGCAGATGAAGTCTTCATAAAAAAATTACATGGACTAAAGCCTAAAAAAGTAATAGTTGTTCCAGGAAAAATCATAAATTTTGTTATATGACCACTATTGCAATAATTATAACATCCGCCATTGTTATTTGTTGTGGATATATTGTTACTGAAAAAAATGCTGATATTCTTTTAGCTGGTTATAACACAATGAGTAAAAAAGAAAAAGAAACATTTGATTTAAAGGGCTACTTAGGATTTTTTAAAAAATTTATGCTATCGGTTGGGGTATATTCTTTTTTTATTTATTCATTATTATATTCTTTTTTTAGCCTTGAAGTTGCAGCAATAGGTTATGCAATTTCCATTTCAATTCCATGGCCCTATTTTTTGTATTACACCAATAAAAAATTCATCAAATAAATATTTGCCTGTTTATTTGTTGCTCAAGAGAAATGTATGTTTCTGTTCTTGCAACCCCATTAATAACTTGTATTTTTTTCGTAAGGATTTCCATTAAATCTTGGTTATCCTTGCAAAGGATTTTAGTCAAAATACTCCAATCACCCGTTGTATAATGACATTCAATAACTTCTTTAATCTTAGATAATTCAGAAACAACAGTTTTATTGTTTGTAGCTCTATCTAAAAAAATTCCAATATATGCCATAGTGTTATAACCTAATATTTTTGGATCAATTGAAATGGATGAACCATTGATTAACTCACTCTTTTCTAGTTTTCTTAATCTTTGGTGGATAGCTGCACCAGAAATACCAATTTTTTTTGCAATTTCAAGAATCGGTCTTCTTGCATTTTCAATTAACATTCTAATTATCTCTTTATCAATACCATCAATTTTAACTTTATTTTTTTCCATTAATTAGATTCTTTAAAATTTATATTCAATCGATTAAGTTTTTCTAATACAGGATCATATATCTCCTTATGAATAGGTCTTGTGATTCCTTTAATTTTTATTTTTTTATTTAAAATTAAAATACTTGCAATAGCTAAAGGTAAACCTACTGTCTTAGACATAGCTGTAAATTTTTTATTATCGCCAATGCAAACCATTGTTGAAGTGGTTTTTTTGATTTCGTTAGCATGTTTGTATTTAAATTCATGATACATAATTATCATATCTCTGTCATTTTTTTCTAATTTCCATGCATCTCTCAAAATCTCCTCTAATATTTCAGCAGGAGTACCATTGTCGGTAATGATTTTCTTTTTATCATCAAAAAGGGAAATAGCTTCTAATTTGTTCATCTCTTCACCAAAACTTTTTATTTTGAGTTCATTTTGAATCTTTTTTTCAACAGATTTATTGGGATCATACGGTAAAAAACAATTTGTAAATTCCCTAATACTCATATTTTTAGAATTACTAATTCTATAGCTATCGTCTGTTAGGCCCAGTTTTATCAGCATGTTCCAAGACTTGGAAAATCCAACTTTTCTTATTGTTCCTCTTTTCATTGTCTGAATATCGTCTAAGTTGTAAAGTTTTCTGTATTTTAATGAATCTCTATTTGGATACACTTCAAACTCACCAATTTCATCAACATTAATATTTTCGGTATTATCAAATAACCTGTAATATGGAACATATTTATATTTTCCTTTTTCAATAAATTTTGCAGGTGACCCCTGACCTGCTTTTACAACATTTCTTGGATTCCATGTGAACTTATAATTCCATAAATTATTATCACTCATGGGAGCTATAAGTCCACCAGTGAAAGATTTAAAAGAAATTATTTCTTTATTATCTGCTTGAATTCTATCAATAATTTTTTTTGCACTCATGTGATCAATTCCAGGGTCAAGACCTATTTCATTTAAAAAAATTAGACCTTTTTTCTTTACTTCAGTATGTAGTAATTTCATATCCTCACTAACATAAGAGGCAGTCAATAAATTTCTTTTCAGTTCTAAACAAGTTTTTGCAATTGAAATATGCAAATGCACAGGCAATAAGGAAATTACAATATCAGAATCCTGTATTAACTTGTTTTTTTGAACCACATCATTAATATCGAATAGAATTGTTTTACATCTTTCATTTTCATTGATTTTTTTTAGGTTTTGAAGATTTGCATCAGCAATCAAAATGAATAAATTTTCCGCAACTGAATTTTCTACTAAGTATTTAATTAAGAATGGAGAAGATTTACCAGCTCCGACAATTAAAACTTTACGCATTTAAAAGAAATTTATATATAATATTAGTAAATAATTATTACTCTTAATTAAATTAATTAGATTAATTTTAAAGCTTATTCTTAAAGAGTATTGGAATAAATGAGTGTAAAAAAAAATCATTTAAATGCAATCGAAACTTCATTGATTAATTTTGGAATTAGCTCTAAAAAAATCAACTATAATCTTACATGTGAAGAATTATATTCTATTTGTTTTAAAAACAATTTAGGACGCTTAACAGAAAACAATGTTTTAGCAGTTAATACTGGAAAGTTTACTGGAAGATCACCCAAAGATAGGTATATAGTTAAAGATAAAATTACTGAAAATAAGGTCTGGTGGGGAAATATAAATACTCCAATTTCAGAGGAAATTTTTCAAAACATTTATAGCAAGTTAGTTACATATATTTCAAATAAAGAAATATATGTAAGAGATTGTCAGGCATGTGCCACTGAAAAAAATATATTGAAAATTAGAACAATTTGTGAATACCCTTGGAGTGACATTTTTTGCAATAATATGTTTATAAAAAATACTAATGAAAAAAAATCAGATATTGATTGGACAGTAATTTCTGCTCCAGGTTTTCATGCTGATCCAAAAAAAGATCTCATTTTAAATAAAAATTTCTCAATAATTAATTTTTCAAAAAAAACTATAATCATTGGGGGTACGGGCTATACTGGCGAAATTAAAAAAGGCATTTTTTCTGTTCTAAATTTTATTTTACCTGTGGAGAAAAATATTTTACCAATGCACTGCAGCGCAAACTTTAGTAATTCATTTGGAACAACAATATTCTTTGGTCTTTCTGGAACTGGAAAAACGACACTTTCTACTGATTCCAATAAAAAATTAATTGGGGATGATGAGCATGGATGGGATAGTGACGACAATATATTCAACTTTGAGGGAGGGTGTTATGCAAAAGTTTTGAACTTATCAAGCCAAAGTGAACCAGAAATTTTTGATGCTATAAAACCAGGCGCACTTTTAGAAAATGTTTCTTTAAATAGTGATGGTTCAGTGGATTATAAAAGTAAAAAAATTACTCAAAATTCAAGAGTAAGTTACCCGATCAACCATATAAAAAATATTATGAAACCATCTGTTGGCAATAACCCTAAAAATATACTCTTTTTAACCGCAGATGCTTTTGGAGTTCTTCCTCCGATTTCTAAGTTAAATCCAAATCAGGCAGCATACCATTTTATTTCTGGTTATACTTCCAAACTTGCAGGAACAGAGGAAGGTATTGATGAACCTATCCCATCCTTTTCCGCATGCTTTGGTGCTCCCTTTATGCCGTTACATCCAACTGTATATGCTGATATGCTGATAGAAAAAATGAATAAGTCAAAAGTAAATGTCTGGTTAGTAAACACTGGTTGGACGGGTGGGCCATATGGAATAGGGAAAAGAATGGAATTGAAATATACAAGAGCAATGATTAATGCAGCTCTTAGTGGTGAATTAGATCAAGCTAATAAAAATAATTATCATATTCATTCGGTTTTTAATTTAATGCAACCACGTTCTTGTCCAAATGTACCTAACAATGTTTTGTCACCAAGAAAAACATGGAATAATGATATAAAATATTACAAAAAGGCTTATATGCTTTCCAGGGCTTTTATCAAAAATTTTAAAAATTTCTCAGATTATGCCAGTGAGCAAGTACTTTTAGGAGGCCCAAGAGAGAGAAAGAAGTAGATTACCTTTTTTTATTTTTATTTACCTTAGCTATATAGCTGTCTAGAGCCATAGACATTGATGGAAACTTTGGAGAAGGAGCAAAAACATCAACTTTCAAACCATTTTCTTCAACAGCTTTTTTTGTAATTGCTCCAAAAACAGCAATTCTTGTATTATTTTGTTTAAAATCTGGAAAATTATGAATTAGAGATTCAATTCCAGATGGACTGAAAAAAACGAGAATATCATAAGTAACATTTGCAAATTCTGACAAATCACTTATCACTGTTTTATAAAATACTGATTGTTTCCAATTAATTTCAAGGGAATTTAACAGATTTGGAACCTCAGGCTTAAGTTTATTTGTTGTAGGAAGAAGAAATGTCTCAGAATTATGTTTTCCGATAATTGGACAAAGATCAGCAAAAGATCTTTTTCCAACATAAATCTTTCTTTTTCTGTAAACAACATATTTTTGAAGATAAAATGCAACTGCCTCAGACTGACAAAAATATTTCATAGAATCAGGAACCTTAAATCGCATTTTTTCACAAATTCTAAAATAGTGATCAACTGCATATCTACTGGTTAAAATTATTGCTGAAAACTTTGTTAAATCAATTTTTTGTAATCTAATTTCTTTTACAGTAGCTCCTTTAACGTGGATAAAAGGAACAAAATCAATTTTAACTTTTCTTTTTTTTTGCAAGTCAAAAAAAGGAGAGTTTTCTAGTTTTGGTCTTGGTTGAGATACAAGTATTGTTTTGACTTTCATTAGCTTTGAATTTCACCCATTAAGAACTTGTAAAAGAAAAACAATGGTATAATTTCAAGTGTGCAAAGATACAAAATAAAATAGAACAAGTTTTTACTAATAATTTTTTTGTGTTTTGATAAAATTTTTAAAAAGGAAAATATAATGTAAAATGTTATAAAAATAAGACTCAGAAAAAAAAACACATATTGATAATCTTGAGTATAAGTTACGGATACATTAATCAGAAAAATAAATATCAGAAACCCATTTGCTAAAATAATTTTTTGCTTCAAATAGTAGTTAATCAACTTGATAAAATTAAAAGTCCATGCAATAAATAATTGGGAAAGTGATTGACCAAAAATGAAAAGCAACAAATACAAAGCAATTATAGCTGTTTCGTTCAAGTTGAAAACCTCTTTTTTAACAACAGATATAAAAATGGAGATATTTAGTATAAATAATATGAGGTAGTAAAAATTAAAAAGTGGTAGTTTAATAATATCTGTTTTTATTAAAACTCCATGAATTATGCTCTTTTTTTCAAATTTTTTGAGTAGAAAAAAAATTATAAATGAACCAAAAATTAAGAGTGTAATTATATCTTGTGAGTAATTTTCTTCAAACATTTTATGTTAGCAATATTTTAATATTTTACTTTTGTTAAAAATAATTAAATGAATGATGTAATTATAATTATTCCAACCTATAATGAGTTTGAAAATATTGAAAACATCATTCGAAAAATTTTCTCACTTAATAATCATTATCATCTTTTAGTAATTGATGATAATTCGCCTGATATGACTTCTCATGTTGTTAAAAAATTAATTCCAGAATTTGAAAATAAACTATTTATCAACATTAGAGAAGCAAAACTTGGATTGGGGTCAGCTTATGTTACTGGCTTTAAGTATGCGTTAAAAAAAGGATACAAATATATCATTACAATGGATGCAGACTTATCTCATAACCCCATTGATATTTCAAGACTTATTCAAAATGCTGATAATTTATGTATTGGGTCTAGATATATTTCAGGGATTAATGTAGTTAATTGGCCCCTGGAAAGAATATTCCTTTCCTATATGGCGTCTTTATATGTCAGAATAATATTGGGTATGCCAGTAAAAGATCCAACATCAGGATTTGTTTGTTATAAGGCTGAAAAATTAAGACAACTTAATCTAGATTCGATTAAATCGAATGGCTATTCTTTTCAGATTGAAATGAAATTCAAATTCTTTTTGAAGAAATATATTTTAAAAGAAATTCCAATTATTTTTACTGACAGAAAGTTTGGAAAATCTAAATTAAACGGGTCAATAATTGGTGAGGCTTTTTTTGAGGTTATTATGATGAAAATCAGAAGTTTTTTTAAAAAATAAGAATGAAAAGAACCCTAATTAAAAACGGAAAATTAATCAATGATGAAAAAATATTTGAGTCCGATATACTAATTGAAAATGGGGTTATTTCAAAAATTGATAAATCTATCAATATAAATTATCCTAACACAAAAGTTATTGATGCTGAGGGGAATTATATAATGCCAGGTATTATTGATGATCAAGTCCATTTTCGTGAACCTGGGTTAACACATAAAGCAAATATATTTTCAGAATCGAGAGCAGCTGTTGCAGGAGGTATAACTTCTTATTTTGAAATGCCAAATACAACTCCAAATACTACTTCTGTTGGGCTACTTCTTGATAAATTTAAAATTGCACAAGAAAATTCTATTGCAAACTACTCATTTATGTTTGGGGGGACTAATAACAATCTTGAAGAAATATTGAAAATAAATAAAAAAGAAGTGCCTGCTATAAAACTTTTTCTAGGTTCTTCTACCGGAAACATGTTAGTTGATGATCCAAATTCACTTGAAAATATTTTTTCCAATGTAGATATTCCAATTGCAGTTCATTGTGAGGACGAAACTACTATTAAAAATAACTTGAAGCTTCATATTGAAGCTTTTGGAGAAGAAATACCTGTAACTTATCATAATAAAATTAGAAGTGAGGAGGCTTGTTATTTATCTTCAAGTATGGCAGTATCGTTGGCAAAAAAAACGGGAGCTAGGTTACATGTTTTTCATATTTCAACAGCTAAAGAATTGTCATTATTTGAAAATATACCATTAAGAGATAAAAAAATTACATCTGAAGTATGTATTCATCATTTAAATTTTAGTGAGGAAGATTATATAAAATTTGGATCGAAGATAAAGTGGAATCCATCTATAAAAACAAAAAATGATCAAAATGAGTTGTGGAAAGCATTAAATACAAATCTAATTGATGTCATTGCAACTGATCATGCCCCTCATACTTTTGATGAAAAACAAAATAATTACCAAAAGTGTCCATCAGGTGGTCCATTAGTACAACATTCATTAGTTGCTATGCTAGAAGGGTATCATGATGAAAAAATAACATTGGAGAGAATTGTAAAAAAAATGTGTCATAACCCCTCTATTCTTTTTGATGTAAAAAATCGAGGATATATTTCTGAAGGGTATTATGCTGATTTAGTTATATTCAATTTAAATAAACCGTGGACAGTTACTAAGGAGAACCTTCTTTATAAATGTAATTGGTCTCCGTTTGAAAATAAGAGTTTTAAATCACGTATTTTACATACTTTTGTTAATGGTAATTTAGTTTTTTCAAATGGAAAATTAATTGACGAATTTATGGGCATGAAAATAGAATTTGATAGATGAAAAATTTTTTACTTTTATTGGTTTTCATCTTTGTTTTTAATTGTTCCGAGAAACAGACTATTCCAAAAAATATTATACCTATGGAAACAATGTCAGAAATTATTTATGACATGACACTAATAAGTGTTTCTAAAGGAGTAAATAGAAAAATTTTGGAAAATAATGGATTTAAACCCACATCCTACATATTAAAAAAATATGAAATTGATACTACTGACTTTATTACAAGTAATAGATATTATTCATCGAATCTAGATATGTATTTATCCATTTATCAAAATGTTTTAAATAAATTAGAGAAAAATAAGCAGATAATTTCTGATAGTTTGAAAAGAGAAAATGAAAAATCTATTAAACTAAGAGAACAAAAATCTGATAAACAAAAAATGGACAAGCTAACCTCACCAGTAAAACTATTTAGTTCAAAAAAATCTAAATCAGAATAATGAGTAAATTTATTTTAGAGTTAAAATGGAGAAATATGTTACATGATCTCACACCTGGGGTCGAAGAATTTATTTCCAAAAAACCTAAGTCAGCTTATATAGGTTTTGATCCAACTTCTGACTCATTACATATTGGAAGTTTAGTACCCATAATGTTACTTGCACATTTTCAAAGACATGGACATAAACCAATCGCATTGATTGGTGGTGCAACAGGAATGATTGGAGACCCGTCAGGAAAATCATCTGAGAGAAATTTGTTAGATGAACAAACTTTAATTTTTAATCAGAAAAAAATTAAAAAACAACTTTCGAAGTTTTTAATTTTTGATAGTAAGAAAGATAATGGCGCCGAGGTTTTGAACAACCATGACTGGATGAAAAGTATCTCATTTTTACAATTTATTCGTGATTATGGTAAGCATATTTCCGTTAATTATATGATGTCAAAAGACTCTGTAAAAAATAGAATTTCATCTGAAAATACATCTGGAATGAGTTATACAGAATTTTCATATCAAATGGTTCAGGGTTATGATTTTTTGCATGTAAAAAGAAATTATGATTGCTACATACAAATGGGTGGAAGTGATCAATGGGGTAATATTACTACTGGGATGGAATTAATTAGAAGAGTTGACAGTGATAAAGGTTATGCACTAACCTGTCCTTTAATTACAAGAGTAGATGGTAAAAAGTTTGGAAAGTCTGAACAAGGAAATATATGGTTAGATAAAACTAAAACATCTGTTTTTAGATTTTATCAGTATTGGTTAAATACATCAGATGAAGATGCTGAAAAATTCATCAAAATATTCACTTTTTTAGCTAAGTCAGAGATAGATGAATTAATCAATGAGCACAAGAAAGCTCCTCACATGAGGATTTTACAAAAGAAATTAGCTGCTGAAATCACCACTATTGTTCATAGCGAAGAAGAAATGAATAAGTCTAGCGAGGCTTCAAATGTTTTATTTAGTAAATACTTCCATAATGAAATCAGTAAGATTGACGAAAAAACATTTTTGGAGATTTTTGAAGGAGTTCCTTCAGCTGAAATTAAATACCGTGAATTAAAAGGTGGCATCGAGATTATTAAACTTCTAAGTGAAAAAACAGGATTTTTAAGTTCAAACTCCGCTGCTAGAAGATCTCTTGATGAAAATTCAATTTCTGTAAATAAAACTAAGGTTGATTTGACTTATATTATAGAAACAAAGGATTTAATAAATGATAAATATATTCTACTCAGTAAGGGAAAGAAAAATACTTTTTTAGTAAAGTTTAATTAGAGCAGTAAATTACATCCTCTAGTATCTGAATGATCTATTCTTCCCATTATTTCAAAACTTCCATTTTTGTGTAATGACCCCATATCCTCAGTAGCAATAAAGCTGCAAGAATTTACATTGGCTAAATCTATTATATTGATTCCGCCACTTTTATTATTACTGTATATGAAATTTGGATCATTTATATCTCGGATAAGAATTCTCATCCAATTGGGGCATGAAAAAATTCCATCCCCTTTGGAATATGCCTGTGAAAGCAGCTCGGTCATTCCATATTCACTATGTATTTTTTTAAGTCCAGTTCTTTGTTTTAAAGTTTCATGAAGTTCTTTTTTAATCATTTCTTTTCTTCGCCCTTTCATTCCTCCTGTTTCAATTATAATGGTATTTTTTAAATTTAAATTCCTATTTTCTGTTAAGTCTAGTAGTGCATAGGAAACTCCAAAAAGAATCACTTTTTTATTTCCCTTACATAGATTTTTTATTTTTTCAATAATAAAGTCATATTGGCCTAGAAAAAAACCACTCTCATTGGACTTAGATAGTTTAATTAGATTGTCAACCATATAAATCAAGGACGAGTTTTTGTTTTCCATATAATTTGGTAATAACCCTAATATCACGAAGTCTTTGGGGTGTCCATAATTGTCCATGAAATTCTTCATAAAGGATTTTTCATAGATATTTATATCACTTACATAATGCTTGCTGAGATTTTCATTTGTTGTCCCACTGCTATGGAACACTTTATCATATTTTTTTGCGCACATTACCGTGTGAGATTTGAAAAATGAAATGGGTAAGAAAGGAATTGCAGAAATTTCTTTAATATTTGCTGGAGTTTTTTTTAAAAGATCACAATACGACTTGTATACAGGATTATTTTTGTATTGAAATTGAAAAATATCAAAAGTAATCTCTTGAAAGTTTTTGTGATCAACATTAAATATTTTATCAGCAATTATCATAGACCTTAAAATAAAAAAAGGAGCTTTTTAGGCTCCTTTTTTTGAAAACACAATTTTAATCGGGTTTATTCAACAATTATCTTTTTAGTTACAAAACTATTTTCAGAGGATAATTCAACTAAATAAATACCTGACTGTAAATTTGAAATGTTAATTGTTTTTGAATTAATCGATTGTAAAACTACTTTTCCAAGAATATTGAAAATTTTTGTTTCAAAATCCGAATTAATTCCATCAATATTAATATAGTCACCAACTACAGGGTTTGGATATAATTTGACATTACTAAATTGATTTTCATTTATACTAAGTTGCACTTCTGTTCCCGGTGTTCCTGAATTTTCACCATCCCCATAAGGTTGTAATGAAATTCCCCAATTTTCTCCCAGGTCGTTATCTACACTGTTGTAAGCATCTGGGGAAAGCGCCATACTAAATGAATTAGGATCTGGGAATGTACCTCCATCATCATAGGCAACCATATCAATTACGACTCCACCGCAACTAAGTATTACTTCATCATAACCATTACCAAGGGTAAATTTGTATTTGTACCCCATGCATAATCAACTTCAGCGCCAGAGTTCAGCACTGGATCTGTTTCTTCACCAAGAACAAGAAATCCTCCAGCTTCAATTACTAAACTTTCAAAAATAGTAAAGGCATTGGACCCTTCGTCTCTAACTGACCAATCTTGTAAGTCAATAGCTGAGTCACTAGTATTGTAAATTTCAAACCATTCTTTTCCATCGTCACTTCCATCAGCATTATTCAATATTTCTGTGATTATTACAGATCCCACATCAGGACAATCTACACAGGTTGGCGCATAGAAAATTACAGTATTATTTGCTGCTGTGCTTTCATCATTATTATATAAGACAATTGAAACCTGATAAGTAAGACCACATGTAACTGTGATAGTAAATGGTGAGATAGGATTATCGAGCATTTCAGTTTCAACCATATTTCCTTCAGCATCCATTGATTGAAATGCTAAAGTGGCGTAACCATCTACTCCAAGTTCAAAATTGGATATAGAAAATGCAACTGCAACTTCAGATGTTCCTGGTGCAAGTGTAACCCCATTTGCGGGGGAAGTAATTAATACAGAAACATCGTTTGAGCACTCTGCAACATGGGAACCAAGACCAGATGAGTCATTTTGTTCAGTTACAATCCACTCGGAGTCTTCTTCATTTGTGCCTCTAGATGCATCCCAATCTGAATTACCTTGACATACACTACTCTTTCTAGTTAAGGTATGATTTTTTGTTGCCTCAACAACTCCAGCAACATCCCATCCATCTCCTGGATCTCCATTAAAATCTCCGATAAAATCAATAACTGAATATTGTTCTTCTGTACCTAGTGCAAGTGCATAGCCATCATCTCCATTACTTAAATATTGGTGAAAATGGTCAGCAGTAGCTGTTATCTCGTCACTAGCACTTGGGTGTGCTATCACATACACATCGCCACTAGCAACAACAGCTCCTTCTGGGAAGTCATTCCAATATTCATGCATACCAGGTACATCAGGGTCATTTGCTACACTAGGGAAGGCATAGTTGCTTAAATCAACATCTTGCCCTGTACCATTATATATCTCTAAAAATTTATTATTCCCCGATCCTTCTCCATATTGACTAAAAAACAGATCGGTAGTTTGAGAAAAAGAAGCAGTAGTAATAAGCGTTAATAAAATAATGTAAAGTTTTTTCATAGGTATAATTTTTCACAAATTTAAAAAAATTATAAGATTAAATGAATTAAATTGTTAATGAATCATGACTTAATTATTATTTTTGAGTTAATTAAATTAAAATTAATATCTATTGGATCATATTTACTTACTTTGTTATTAAACTAAACTTTACATGAAAGCTGAAACTTTTAAAATTCTCTTAGTAGATGATGAACCAGACATATTGGAAATTCTTTCTTATCCTTTAAAAAATGAAGGTTTTCAAGTGTACACGGCTTCTAATGGATTGGAAGCAATAAAGCTTGCGAAAGATATTAAACCTCACTTAATTGTATTGGATGTCATGATGCCTGAGATGGATGGTATTGAGGCTTGCGAAATAATTAGAAAGGATACAAAAATTAGTAATACTTTAATTACTTTCCTATCAGCTCGAGGAGAGGATTACAGCAAGATAGCTGGTTTTAATGCTGGTGCGGATGATTATATTACTAAACCAATAAAACCAAAAGTTTTAGTTAGTAAAGTAAAATCATTACTAAGAAGAATTTCAGAAAAAAAATCTGATCTGATTGAGACAAAAAATTTAATTATTGATCGGTCAGGTTACAAGGTGATAGCTAACAACAAGGATATTTTCCTTCCTAGAAAAGAGTTCGAGTTATTATTTTTACTAGCATCTGAGCCAGGAAAAGTATTTAAAAGAAATTTAATTTTGGATTCTGTTTGGGGTAAAGATGTTGTAGTTGGTGATAGAACAATTGATGTGCACATGAGAAAATTGAGAGAAAAAATTGGGAATCATTATTTTAAAACGGTGAAAGGGGTTGGTTATAAACTTGATGATTAAGTCATGGCTATTTCTGTAAAATCCAACCCATATTATTTTACATTTATTACATCAGCTTTCATATCCATAATTAGTCATTTTATTAAAAATTTAGATGAAATATTAGAGATAGATTGTATGGGAGCTTGTTTGATAAATAGTTTTAATGAAATTATTTTTTCACCTAAATCTTTAATCAACTCTTTTATATTGTTTATTGTTTGTTTTTTGATTATCCAAATTAGAATCGAAAAGAGTTTTTTAATAAATATTAAAAAGATTTACAATGACTTGGATTATAAAAAGGATTCCATTATTTCAACGTCAACTATTGTTACGGATATGGATTCCATAATTGATGATGTTGGAGATTATGTAAAAATAAAAAAAGGGGAGATCGAATCCTTAAAAAAAGCTGAGGAGTATAGAAAAGAGTTTGTTGGAAATGTAGCTCATGAACTAAAGACTCCACTTTTTTCTATTCAAGGTTATATTTCTAATCTTTTAGATGGTGCATTTAGAGATAAAGCATTACTAAAAAAATATTTAAATAAAGCAGATAAAAGTATTGAAAGATTGACGTTTATTATCAAAGATTTAGATTTAATCACACAAATAGAATCTGCTACATTAGTTCTTAAAAAAACTTCTTTTAATATAGTCAAATTAACAGAAGAAATTTTAGATGATTTGGAAATCAATGCTTCAAAGAAAAAAATTAAACTAGTTTTTGATAAAGATTACAGTTCCCCAATTGAAGTCTATGCTGATAGAATCAGAATAGAGCAGGTTTTGACCAATTTAATCTCCAATTCTATTAATTATGGCAGTTATAAAGGTACGACAGAAATTAGCTTTGATGAAAGTGGTGATAAATTATTGGTTAAAGTGACAGATAATGGAGACGGAATCATAGAGGAGAATATGCCAAGGCTTTTTGAGAGATTCTTTAGAGTTGATGTAAGCAGAAGTCGTGAACACGGGGGCTCAGGATTGGGATTAGCAATAGTGAAGCATATCATTGATGCTCATAATGAAAATATATTTGTTCAGTCAACCCCTGGGATTGGTAGTGAGTTTTCCTTTACTCTTGAAAAAAATTAAATCCTTAAAATATAAATATTGGGAAGTAAAAATAAATTAAAAAGGTTTAAAGAAAATCTAACTTTTGATAATGTTATTCAGCCAAGCAGAGAGGATTTACTTAATGGGAATTTTAAATTTAAAGCAAAATGGCTTAGTGAAGTCTTTAAAAATGACAATCCAATTGTATTAGAATTAGGCTGTGGAAAAGGAGAATATACACTTGGGTTAGCAAAAAAAAATCCTAAAAAAAATTTTATTGGAATTGATATTAAAGGAGCAAGGTTTTGGAAAGGTGCAAAAGATGCTATTGATCATGGATTAAAAAATGTTTGTTTTGTAAGATGCCAAATTGAACTAATTCTAGAAATTTTTCAAGAAAATGAAGTTTCAGAAATTTGGATTACCTTTCCAGATCCGCAAATTAAATCAAAAAGAGAAAAACACAGATTAATTAATTTACAGTTTATTGAAATTTATAAAAAAATTTTAGCTAAGAATGGAAATATTCATCTAAAAACAGATAGCGAGTTTTTACATGGCTATTTATTGGGGTTGATCAAATCAACAAGTTTTTTGAGTTTAATTTACTCCAATCATGATATATATAAATCTTTAGAAGTGCCAAAAGACGCAGTTGAAATAAAAACATTTTACGAACTAAAGTTTTTAAAGCTTGATAAGCCAATAACATATATTCAGTTTGAATTCATTGAAAATGGAAAATAAATCATCTTTTTATTCAAGAGTATATGAAATCGTAAAATTAGTTCCTGTTGGAAGAATAACAACGTATGGATGCATTGCAAAATATCTTGGTACTGCTTCTGGCGCAAGAATGGTCGGATACGCAATGAATGTTTCTCACTCTGATAGTGAAATACCAGCACATAGAGTGGTTAACAGGAACGGAATACTTACAGGAAAACATCATTTTGACGGTGTGAATTTAATGCAGGAACTTCTTGAAAGTGAAGGTATTGTTGTTAAGAATGACAAAATAGTTGATTTTGAAAAAATTCTTTGGGACCCGATGATTGAATTATAAATAAATTGTTGTTACTATTTTTTTTTATTCGTAGTATATTTGCACAAAGTTTTGGAAGTGGAATTATCAAAAAAAAATATATTATCATTAATTGAAAAAATTGACATAAATGATATTAAAATTTTAAATGTCAATATTTTTAGTAATGAAGTGCTGTTTGATGTAGAAACTAATAATCCTACACTTCAATCCAAAAAACATATTGAAAATAAAATTAAAGATGTACTCAAAGATAATTTTGGATCCGATTTAATTTTCAAGTTTAACTTTATTATTAAAAAAGAAGATGTTCCAAAAAAAACAATCAGGGGCAGTGAGATTCCAGGAATTAAGAATGTTTTAGCAATTGCATCTGGAAAAGGAGGGGTTGGAAAATCAACAATTACTTCAAATATTGCTATTAGCTTATCAAATATGGGCTTTAAAGTTGGAATTTTAGATGCTGATATTTATGGCCCGTCAATTCCAATTATGTTTGATATTGCTGATGCTAGACCTTTAAGTGAAAATCATGAAGGAAAAAATAAAATGAAGCCAGTTGAAAGCTATGGAATTAAAATTTTATCAATTGGATTTTTTACTAAGCCTGACCAAGCGGTAATTTGGAGAGGTCCAATGGCATCTAAAGCATTGAATCAGATGATATTTGATGCACATTGGGGAGAATTAGACTTTCTTTTAGTCGATCTTCCCCCAGGAACAGGAGATATTCATTTAAGTATTTTACAGTCTTTACCTGTCACAGGAAGTGTAATTGTTAGTACTCCTCAAAATATTGCTCTTGCTGACGCTAGAAAAGGAATTGCAATGTTTAATCAAAAAACAATTAGTGTTCCTGTACTGGGACTTGTTGAAAATATGGCATATTTCACTCCCCAAGAGCTCCCTAAGAATAAGTATTATATTTTTGGAAAAGATGGAGCGAAGAACTTGGCTGAGGATATGAAAGTATCATTTTTAGGTGAAATTCCATTGATTCAAAGTATTCGTGAGGCTTCTGACTTTGGACATCCAGCTTCCCTTCAAAAAGAATCAAAAATTTCATTAACTTTCAATGAAATAACAAAGAAACTCATAACAGAATTAGTAAAAAGAAATAAAAATATGCCTCCATCCGAGGTAGTAAAGATAACAACAATGGCAGGATGTTCTGCCGTCAAATAAAAATGGAGAAAACAATAAAAAATAATATAGAAAATGCCCTAGATGAGATTAGACCCTTCCTAAAGAATGATGGAGGAGATATCTCTTTAGTTGGGGTTGAGGATACAACTGTTAAAGTAAAGTTTGAGGGTGCATGCTCAACTTGTACAGTTAATCAAATGACTTTAAAATCTGGAGTTGAAATGATTATTAAAAAGCATGTTCCTCATATTGAAAACGTAATAAGTGTTGGTGATATTAAGTAATGATCAAAACTGATATCATAATTATTGGTGCTGGGCCAGTTGGCCTTTTCACGGTTTTTGAAGCAGGTTTACTTAAAATGAAATGTCATTTAATTGATGTGCTTCCAAAAGCTGGTGGTCAATGTATTGAGTTATATCCAAAAAAACCTATTTATGATATTCCTGCACACCCAGAAATTCTAGCTGGGGATTTGATTGAAAAATTAATTAATCAAAGTAGTCAATTCAAACCAGGATTCACACTTGGAGAGAAAGCGGAAAAACTTACCAAAAATAAAGACGGAACATTTACAGTTACAACAGATAAAGGAACTGAACATAATGCTCCGATAGTTGCAATTGCAGGAGGTCTTGGTGGTTTTCAGCCAAGAAAACCTAATTTTGAAGGAATTGAAGATTTTGAAAATAAGGGGATTCAATACTTTATTAAAGACCCAAAAATTTTTAACAATAAAAATATTGTTATTTCGGGTGGTGGTGACTCTGCTTTAGATTGGGTAATTGAATTATCAAAAACTGCCAAAAATGTTACGCTTGTACATAGAAGAAATGAATTCAGAGGTGCAAAAGATTCGGTTGATAAAGTTCAACGACTAAAAGATTTAAATAAAATTAATATTTTAACACCTGCTGAGGTATTTAAAGTTGAAGGTAATGATCGATTAGAAACTATATTTGTCAAAAAAAATGATGAAGAAATTAAAATTGAAGCAGATTATTTTATTCCATTATTTGGTTTAACACCAAGGCTAGGATCAATTAATGATTGGGGGCTCGATATTGAAAAAAATTCAATTAAAGTAAATAATGCCCTCGATTATCAAACAAATATTAATGGAATTTTTGCGATCGGAGATATCAATACATATCCAGGAAAACTTAATTTGATATTATGTGGATTTCATGAGGCGGCATTGATGTGTCAAGCAGCTTTTAAAATTATTAATCCTGATAAAAAATTTATATTAAAATATACTACAGTTTCTGGAGTAGAGGGATTTGACGGCTCGTTAAAAAAAGCAGAAGGATCAGTTGTTAAATCTATTGATTAATTTATAACAAACTTCATAAATTTATTTTCTTTTATTTTGAAATCCCCAGTTCATTTATCGTTGAAACTATAGGAATAAGTTTCTTGTTTAGAATTTCTTAAATCAGACCATGAAGAATTTTTCTCTAACAATTCTTCAATTGCATCCCACAATAAAATTCTCTTATGAAGAGCAATCTTAGAAATTTCTTCAATTTCTAACCAAAATTCAGCTTTATTTCCAGCAAGTTTTGATACCATATCAAGAGCCATTGGGCCATGCTCATCTTCGTCTAGTTCAATATGTCTTTCAAAATAATATATCAATTTACCAATATTACTGCCTTTGATATTTTTTTCAAATTCGTGTAATATTTCATTGAACATGTTTGGAATTAAGTTCTCTCTACCAAAGGTAAAAATAGCAGCGATTTTGTGTGGTTTACCCTCTCTAATTACTGAAAAAGTAAAATGTAGAAATTCTTTAATATTTGGATGAATATCTAGATCATTAATGCACTTATCTATATCATTTGACTTTGATAATTTAAAAATATTATTACTAGATGCTTCAGTTGATGCACCGATATCATACATTGCATCTAGATATAGTTCATAGTGGCTTTTTCTTACGCCTTTTTGATTAATATCTGTTTCTTCAGCAAGTACAATTTCGTTAATTAAATATGCAGTTTCAGAGTTTTTATTTGGCATCCAGGGAGTCTTTGTACATGTAAGAATCAATTGTAAAGATTTTAACAGTGACATAAAATCCCATACTGCATAAACATGATTTTGAGTGAATACTTTAAGATCCTCAATCCGATTAATTTTAGAGTACAAGCTATGATTCAAAAGCTTTTGTCTTAAGGGTTCAATCTGTTTTTGTATATTTTCTATGTTCATATTATTTTATTTGAATGCATTAATGCCTGTGATGTCTAATCCAGTTATTAGTAGATGAATATCATGGGTTCCCTCATATGTGATTACACTCTCAAGATTCATCATATGTCTCATGATCGGATAATCTCCGGTGATTCCCATTCCTCCTAATATTTGTCTAGCTTCTCTTGCAATATTGATCGCCATTTCAACATTGTTTCTTTTTGCCATGGATATTTGGGCAGAGGTTGCTTTACCTTCATTTTTCAAGGTTCCAAGTCTCCAAGCAAGTAGTTGTGCTTTTGTGATCCCTGTTATCATCTCTGACAATTTTTTTTGCTGAAGTTGAAATCCTCCAATTGGCTTACCAAATTGGCTCCTTTCTTTACTGTATTTTAAGGCTGAATCATAGCAATCCATTGCAGCCCCTATTGCACCCCACGCTATTCCATACCTTGCTGAGTCAAGGCATTTTAATGGGGCACCAAGTCCAGATTTATTCGGCATTAGATTATTTTTTGGCACTTTAACATCATTAAAAATCAATTCACCGGTTGAGCTAGCACGCAATGACCATTTGTTATGAGTCTCAGGCGTAGTAAATCCCTCCATACCTCTTTCAACAATTAATCCGTGAATTCTTCCTTCTTCGTTTTTTGCCCATACAATTGCAATATCTGCGAAAGGAGAATTTGAAATCCATAGTTTTGCTCCATTTAGAAGATAATAATCACCACAGTCTTTATAATTTGTAGTCATTCCAGCCGGGTTAGAGCCATGATCTGGCTCTGTTAAGCCAAAGCAACCCATTAGCTCTCCAGTTGCAAGTTTTGGTAAAAACCTTTTCTTTTGTTCCTCAGTTCCATAGTTAAAAATAGGCCCCATGACAAGTGAAGATTGAACAGATGCAGTTGATCTGATTCCTGAATCACCTCTTTCGATTTCTTGCATAATCAAACCAGCTGAGATTTCATCTAAACCAGACCCACCATATTCAATTGGAATATTAGGACCAAATGCACCAATATCTGCTAGTTCTTTCAATAAATGATTAGGAAATTTAGCTTTTTGCGCATGTTCTTCTATAATAGGAGAGACAGATTTTTTAACCCAATCCCTTACAGAATTTCTTATTAATTTATGTTCATCAGTTAATAGATCATCAACTTTGTAATAATCAGGGGCTTCGAACAAATCAGGCTTCATAAGCTTTTTTTTACAAAGTTAAATAATGCTTGTTTAAGATTAAACTATTTTAAGCTTTATTTAAGATTTATGAATTGTGAAATTAAGCAGTGAAAATGGTGAACTCCTTTTTCTCTTTCGACCGAGAATCTTCCTGAATTGTAAAAGCTTGAATTAATTCCTTTCTGAACATTTTCAACAATATTTTCGTCTTCTAGTTCTACTTCATTCAAGTCTTCACTTGCGCCGTTATTAAGTTTAGAATTATCTAAAACATAAGATCGAAACAAAACTTTGGTTTTTGACTTATTAATTGGACAAACTACATTTAATGAAATACCCCAAGGATAAATATTTAACATGATATTTGGAAAAATCCAGTAATAAAATGCTGCAATTTTTTTACCATAATCTCTATGATTTTTTGGAAATTGAAAACATTGATCTTTATTTTTTGAAAAGCCAATCTGTAGGTTAAAATTTTTATAGATTTCTGTTTTATAATTATTGTAATCCAGAACCTCATTAAGGCCTTTATGAACGTAGGGAACGTGAAACCCTTCCAAAAAATTATCACAATAAATTGCCCAATGTGAATTTACAAAATAGTCTCTTGAAAGATCATTATTAATTTTGAGTTCGTTTAAAGCTAAGAATGAAATTCTTTTTTCTATTTGTTTCAAAATTGGTGACAATTCAAAGTGTGGGTTTATACCAACAAAAAATAACCCATACCAATTTATTAATGGAAGATTTTTTAAATTGTCATTCGAGCTTGGAAAATTTTTAACTGATTCAAATTCAGGCATAAACTCAAATTCACCATTTAAGTTAAACCTCCTACCATGATAATTGCAAACAATTTTTTTAAGTTTACATTCCTTTTCTACTAGTATATTTCCCCTGTGGGTACAAACATTTGAATAGCATTTTATATTGTTATTATCTTTCAACAATATTACTGGCTCATTGATAAGATCTTCTAAAATATTTATTGGAATTATTATTTTATTTTTATTATTAATTTCATTACTATCAATCCACTGCCAAGATTTTAGGAAAATTTTTTCTTTTGATAGATTGTAAAATTTTTCATAAGTATAAAATTCAGATGGTAGCGTATTAGCAAGCTCAATTTTTTTATTTACAAATATTTTTTGCATAACTAAATATCTAATATACCGTCTGGAAGATCCATCTTCATTATTCTATTTTTTTTATCAACTTTTATTATTAATTTATCATTTATGGGAATCAAACTTTTTTTTCCTGATACATTTATTTTTAATAAGTGTTGTGGAGATTGATCATTGACCCCGGTGATATTGCCTACTTTTTTATTATCCTTACCTATAATTGTGAAGCCAATAATTTCATGGTAATAAAAACTATTTTTATCAGTTTTAGGCAAGGATTCAATGGGAAGATAGATTTCTTTATTTATTAATTTCTCAGTATCATTTTCAGTATCAATACCATTGATTTTTACTCTAATTCTGTTAGTTTTATTTGGTTTTACACTGGAAATATTAAAGGGAGTTAAAACATCGTTAATTTTAATAAATAAATTTTTTATGTTATAGTAAAATTCTGGGGAGTCAGTATCCAAAAATATTATAACCTCACCCCGAAAGCTAAATTTTTTAGTGATTTTTCCTAGATAATAAAAGTCATTTAATTTCATAAATTTAATGAACTTTCAATAAGATATAAAATTATATAATAAAAGGAATAGTAGAAGTAATTATTTCTTTTTATCAGAGTTTTCTTCCGCTGCTGGAGCTTCTTCTGCTGCTGGAGCTTCTTCTGCTGCTGGAGCTTCTTCCGCTGCTGGAGCTTCTTCTGCTGCTGGAGCTTCTTCCGCTGCTGGAGCTTCTTCCGCTGCTGGAGCTTCTTCTGCCGCTGGAGCTTCTTCCGCTTTTGTAGCAGCCTCTAATGCTTCTTTTTGTGCTTTAATTCTAGCATCATTTGCAAGCTTTTCATTTTCAATTGCTTTTGCCTTAGCTTCTTGTTGTTGTTTTTCAACCAAAGATGATTTATCATCAATCCTTTTTAGTTTATCTTTTAGCCATTCTTGAAATCTTTTTTCAGCTTCCTCTTCATCAAATGCTCCTTTTGCAACACCTCCAGCTAGGTGATGTTTTAACAATGCACCTTTGTATGAAAGAATATTTCTGGCAGTATGAGTAGGTTGCGCTCCGTTGGATAACCAAACAACAGATTTATCAATATCTAGCTCAATTGTAGCAGGATTTGTATTTGGATTATAAGATCCAAGTTTTTCTAAATACTTTCCATCTCTTTTGGAACGTGAATCGGCGGCAACAATCCAATAAAAAGGTTTCCCTTTTTTACCGTGCCTTTGAAGTCTAATTTTTACTGGCATATTTTTAATTTTTAGGTACTCGACCTGGTTTTTAAATGTGGGGGCAAATATATAATATAAAATACTAACATCAACTAAATCTTTAAAAATTTTGTATTACATTTACTTCAACACCAAATAAATGAAAAAGATTGTATTTATTTTAATGCTTGTAGCCCTCTTTAACTGTACCGAGGATTTGAGTAATAATACACCTGGTTTTGAAGCAAGTGTTGATGGGAATGAATGGGTTGCGCAAAGTTACAATGCAACAATTCAAAACAGTCAATTATCAATTTCTGGAAATAATCAATTAGGTACAATTTCAATGGTTATTGATTCAATTAATATTAACTCTTTTGAACTTAGAAGTTGGACTGATGATTTTGCTGTTTTTCAAGATACAATGTTATATTCTACAAAAAATGATGGCATTGGAAGTATTGCCTATTTAAGTGCTGGAAAAATTGATATAAATGAGATTAATTATGTAGACAATTCTGTAAGCGGTCATTTTTATTTTGAGTGTTATGACAATTCTGGATTACACGTAAAAACCGTTTCAGAGGGTGTTTTTTACAAAGTTCCAATTAATACACAAGATTAGTTTTCTTTAGATGTTTTTAATTTTTGACACTGAAACAACCGGTTTACCTAAAAATTGGAAAGCTCCAATTTCTGATACTAGTAATTGGCCAAGATGTGTTCAAATCGCATGGCAATTACATGACAAGTACGGACAACTTGTAGAAAATAAAAGTTATATAATTAAACCTGATGGTTTTGACATCCCATATGAATCGGAAAACATTCATGGAATATCAACTGCTTTGGCATTAGCCGAGGGTCATGAATTGATAAAAGTTTTAGAATCATTCAACTCATCAATTTTAAAATCAAATTTTATTGTAGGACATAATATTAATTTCGATCTTAATGTTATTGGCTGTGAATTTTATAGATTAAATTTTGAGTCAAAAATCGATTCTGTTGATTTATTGGACACATGTTCTGAGCAAACCGCAGAATTATGTAAACTCTCTGGTGGAAGAGGGGGAAAATTTAAATTACCAACTTTAACCGAACTTCATAAATTTTTATTTGATGAGCAATTTAAGGATGCACATAACGCAAGTGCTGATGTGGAGGCCACCTCTAGATGTTTACTGGAGCTAATTAGAATTGAAAACTTTAAAAAAGATCAAATTCAATTAGGAGAAAATTATTTTAACGAATTCAAAGAAGTAAACTCCGATCCAATTAAAACTTTTGGAATTAAGCATCTTAATCTTAAGGAAAAATCTGAAAAATTAAAGGAATCAGTAATCGAGAGTAATTTAATTACTAGTGAAGTAAATATTATTGATAATGATCTTGATGAATATAATTTCTGTCATCTTCACAATCACACTCAATTTTCTATGTTGCAATCGACAATAAAAATCAGAGATTTGGTTGATATGACTTATAAAAATAATATGAATGCTGTTGCCATAACAGATTTAGGAAACATGATGGGAGCATTTAGATTTATTAGTGAAGTAAAAAAAGTAAATCAAAAAATAGATGAGGAAAATGAATCTCTTGATGAAAAAAAACAACATATAAAACCAATTGTAGGATGTATTTTAAATGTATGTGAAGACCGACTAAATAAAAACTACAGAGATAACGGATATCAAACGGTTTTTTTAGCAAAAAATAAAAAAGGTTATGATAATTTGTCAAAGTTGTCTTCACTTGGTTACACAGAAGGTTTCTATTATGTTCCAAGAGTTGATAAAGAATTAATACTTAAATATAAAAGTGATTTAATTGTTCTTTCCGGAAACTTGTATGGAGAAATTTCAAGTAAAATTTTAAAAGTTGGGAAAGCTGAAGCTGAACAGTCACTTAAATGGTGGAAAAAAAATTTTAATGATGATTTTTATCTTGAAATTAATAGACATAATCAGCAAGATGAAAATGCAGTTAATGAGGTTTTATTGAATTTATCTAAACAGCATAAAATAAATTTAATTGCTACTAACAGCACGTATTATTTACAGAAAAACGAGGCAAATGCGCATGACATTTTATTATGTGTACGAGATGGTGAAAAATTGGCAACTCCAAAAGGAAGAGGTAGGGGGTTTAGGTATGGGTTAAGTAATGATCAATATTACTTTAAGTCATCAGCTGAGATGAAAGATTTGTTTTCTGATATTCCCCATGCGATAAAAAATATAAATGATTTATTGCTAAAAATTACTCCCTTTGACTTAAATAATGAAGTTCAATTACCAAAATTTCAAATACCCAAAGAATTTAGTAATAATAGTAAAAATGGTAGTGGAGAAAATGAATATTTAAAATATCTAGCGTATAATGGAGCAAAAAAAAGATATGGAAAAGTTTCCAATGAACTGAGCGAAAGAATTGAATTTGAGTTAGAAACTATTAAAAATACAGGTTATCCTGGTTATTTTTTAATTGTTGAAGATTTTATCAGAAAGGCTAGAGAGATGAATGTTTCTGTTGGGCCTGGAAGAGGTTCAGCTGCAGGATCAGTAGTTGCTTATTGCCTTTGGATTACCAATATTGATCCGATTAAGTATGATTTACTTTTTGAAAGATTTTTAAATCCTGATAGAATAAGTATGCCTGATATTGATATTGATTTTGATGATGTTGGTAGGAATAAAGTAATTAATTATGTAATTGAAAAGTATGGAGAAAATCAAGTTGCCCAAATAATAACATATGGCACAATGGCTGCAAAATCATCCATTAGGGATACTGCCCGGGTTTTAGACCTTCCACTTGGAGATGCTGACAGAATAGCAAAGTTAGTTCCTAACATGGCTAAACTTAGTTCCATATTTGAAACCAATCATAAAGAGCTAAGAAATAAGTTTAGGGCAGATGATTTAGATAAAATAAATCAGCTACTTTCTATTTCACAGGCTGATAATTTAGAAAGTGAGACGATTAAACATGCCAGATTACTTGAGGGAACATTAAGAAATACAGGTATTCATGCTTGTGGAGTCATTATAACCCCTGATGACATTAAAAATTATGTACCAATTGCAACTGCCAAAGATTCAGATCTTTATGTAACACAGTTTGATAATGCAGTGGTGGAACAAGCTGGATTATTAAAAATGGATTTTTTAGGATTAAAAACATTAACTCTAATTAAAGACACTGTCAAAATCGTAAAGGCAAAATATGGAATTGAATTAGATCCAGATAACTTTCCGATTGATGACAAAAAAACATTTGATTTATTTAAAAGAGGAGATACAGTCGGTATTTTTCAGTATGAATCTCCAGGGATGCAAAAACATTTAAAAGATCTAAAGCCAACCGTATTTGATGATTTGATCGCTATGAATGCTCTTTACAGGCCTGGGCCAATGGAATATATTCCAAGTTTTATTAAACGAAAACACGGAGATGAGAAAATTATCTATGACTTACCTGAAATGGAAGAAATCTTAAAAGATACCTACGGAATAACCGTTTATCAGGAGCAAGTGATGTTATTATCTCAAAAAATTGGTGACTTTACAAAAGGTGAAGCCGATATTCTGAGAAAAGCCATGGGCAAAAAGCAAAAAGAAGTTCTTGATAAAATGAAACCAAAATTCCTTGAAAACTCACAAAAGAAGGGTTTTAAAGTAGATAAAGTAGAAAAAATTTGGAAAGATTGGGAGGCTTTTGCCAGTTATGCATTTAATAAGTCTCATTCGACTTGTTATGCATGGATTGCCTATCAAACAGCATATCTAAAATCAAATTACCCTGCTGAATATATGGCATCAGTTTTATCTAACAATATGAGTGACATTAAAAATGTCACATTTTTTATGGGTGAGTGTAAGAGAATGAAACTTCAGGTTCTGGGACCAGATTTAAATGAATCATATTATAAATTCTCAGTTAATAAAAATAATGCAATTCGATTTGGAATGGGTGCAATTAAAGGAGTTGGAGCATCAGCAGTCAAGGCTATCGTTAGTGAAAGAAAAAAGAATGGCAATTACGAATCCGTATTTGACTTCACTCAAAGAGTTAATTTAAGAGCAGCAAATAAAAAAGCTATTGATAGTTTGGCCGCATCAGGTGCATTTGATTCCTTTGGAATTTTTAGATCCCAATATTTTCATGATAATGGTGATGGTGTTACATTCATTGAAAAAATAATTAAGCACGGTAATAAGTTTCAAGATAATATTAATTCTGCTCAGGTAAGTTTATTTACTGACTCTGCTGATTTAAAAGTTATGAGTCCTGAAGTCCCTAAAACGGAGCCATGGCCAGCAATTCAAAAGCTTTCAAAGGAAAAGGAAGTTATCGGAATTTATATTTCTGGGCACCCTTTGGATGATTTTAAGATAGAAATGCAGTCATTCTGCAATGGTGATGTAAGTGTATTTAAGTCTCCTCGTGAATTTTTACAAAAAGAAGTATCCATAGCTGGAGTGGTAAGTGAAGTCGAACATAAAGTAAGTAGACAAGGTAAGGGGTGGGCATTTTTTACAGTTGAAGATTATGTAGATTCTTATACCTTTAGGATTTTTGGTGAGGAATACTTAAGATTTAAACACTTCTTGAATTTGAACAATTTTTTACATATTAAAACAAAAATAGTTCAGGGTTGGAAAAATAAAGAAACAGGATTAAATGGGGAGCCAAGAATTCAATATCTAAATTTTGGGCTATTACAGGATGTCATAAATACAATGGCGAAAAAATTATGCATTCAATTAGACATAAAAGAAATTGAAGATGAAAAAATTGAGTTAATTAATAGCTTGTTAAAAAACCATTCTGGGAATAATAATTTAAGTTTTCAGGTATTTGATAATGAGGAAAAAATTATGGTGGATATGGATAGTCAAAAACAAAAAATTAATATATCATCTGATCTTTTATCAAAACTTGATGATAATAAGATTTTATATAAACTTAATTAGAAATATTATTTATTTTTGATAATCAATTTTAAAAAAATATATAATTATGGCTCTAGAAATTAACGACGAAAATTTTGAAGAAATTGTTTTAAAAAGCAATCAGCCTGTATTAGTCGATTTTTGGGCAGCTTGGTGTGGTCCATGCAGAATGGTGGGACCTATTATTGACGAGATTAGTAATGATTATGCTGGCAAGGCAATAGTTGGTAAAGTTGATATTGATTCAAATCAACAGTATGCAGCACAGTTTGGAGTAAGAAATATTCCAACGGTTTTGATTTTTAAAGATGGAGAACTTGTTGACCGAAAGGTTGGAGTATCTTCAAAAAATGATTACGCTGAGGCTCTAGATGCTCTAATTTAAAAAGATTTTTTAATTAAAAATTAAAATATAATTGATCAAAATATATTTGAACTAATCAAAATCAAAATGTATATTTGCTCAGCTTAAAACGGTCTGGTAGTTCAGTTGGTTAGAATACATGCCTGTCACGCATGGGGTCGCGGGTTCGAGTCCCGTCCAGACCGCAAAAATTCAACTCTTATTTATATAATCTCATGACTTTCAGAACTCTATTTTTTCTAATTTCACTTTCCTTTTCATTGACTTTAAATTCACAGGATTTTATTTCTCAAGTATTACAATATGACGGAAATAACAGAGAATATGAATTATATATTCCTCAGAATTATGATGGTTCCGAGAATGTTCCATTGATGTTTAACTTCCACGCAGGAAATGGAACAAGCTATAGCCAGATTTACATTTCTGACATGAGAAATTTAGCCGATGAAAATAATTTCATATTAGTGTATCCTCAAGCAATTGCAGATCCCACAGATGGTGGTTCCCTTAATTGGATGTTCAAAGGAGAATCTGATCACGATGATATTTATTTTGTTGAGGCAATGATTGACGAAATTGCAACTCAATACTCCGTTGATCAGTCTAGAGTTTACGCATGTGGCTACTCTCTTGGTGGTGAATTTGTCCATGAACTTCTTTGCAGGTTGAATAATAGAATCGCTGCTGGAGTTGCTGTCGCAAGAACAATGTTTTTTGAAACTTATGAAAATTGTGTTCCCGAACACCCCACTGCCATAATGAGTATATTAGGTACTGATGACTTTAATTCTCTATATGATGGTGTAGAATTTGCTGGAGTTTTATACTATCTATCTGCTGCTGATACTCATCAGTTTTGGATTGATTATAATAATACTGACCCAGACCCAATTGAAATTGAATTACCAAACATAAGTACAAGTGATGGATCCACTGTAACTAAAAGAATTTGGGAAAATGGTGATGCATGTGTTTCTGTTGTTGAATTTAGAGTTAATGGAGGTGATCACGATTGGCCAGGCTGGTCTGGGAACATGGATATTAATTCAGATGAGGAGATTTGGAATTTTGTATCAAATTATTCTTTGAATGGTCAAATTGAAAATTGCAATTTGAGTATTAACGAATTTGATAGTATAAAAATAGTGGTATACCCAAATCCTATCCAAGATATATTACAGATTACTGTTAATTCAAATTTTTACAATGCTTATCTTTCAGATATAAATGGTAAAATCTTAAAGAAATTTTCCTTATTTACAGGTGAAAATAAAATAAATATTTCTGATCTTGATAGCCAAATATATTTTTTAAATGTTGCTGATTTTACGTATAAATTAATAAAAAATTAATTACTAATTACTTCCAGTATATTTCCATTTATTGAACTAGTATAACAGCTTAGTGAAGAAGTTGAAGAGCAATTTGTGCTATATTGATTTCCATGTGCATTACATCTAAATTTATTATCATCCGTTAAACCCCATTGGTTTTGTACATAGTTGTGTGGGCATACATTAGAATAAGCTTGAATGCTTTCAGATGAAATTCTTAAAAATAGCATATCTAATCCAATATTATAACCATTCATCCAACCTCCAATTTCAACTAAAGATGAAAAATTTTGATGATTTAAATCAATTTTAAACACACAGTCCTCAATTACATATCCTAAATTTGAATTAGAAATTTCTTGACAATTATCTTGGATTGTTTCATTTGAATTTTCATCTGTTGAACAAGCTTCAAAAAAAGAAATTCCAAAGAATGCAAATGCAACTGTAGGACAAACTTTTTTCAAAAATTCTCTTCGGGAATTTTTAGATTTTTCCATTAAAAAACTCTTAAAATATTAAATCCAAAGTAAAAATCTCCAGCACTCCAATCTCCTTCAGCATCTAACAAAACGGAAACATCATCAATGCTTTGGGTGTTTGAAAATAATAGTTGAAAAACATGACCTCCTGTTTCTAAATCTATGCCAATACTTAATACATCCTTAAAGGGAGATATTTCCAATCTGTTTACATAATGATTGTACTCAAAGTTCAAAGATGTTCTGCTATTGAGTTTATATCTAGATCCAAAGGAAACCGTGTAATTTTCTTTTTGTTCATAGGAGATAAATAAAATTTCCCCATTTTCAAATACAGGAATTATGTCATTATAATTTCTAATGCCAATAGACGGAGAAATTTGTAATGAAAATTTTTCAGAAAGAGCAGTGGAGAATAAAAATTGAGTGAAAATTACCGATCTGTCAGAAAAACTTACTTCCTCACCTTGTGCAAAAAAACTGGATGAATTGTAATTAAAACTAGTATAATTTGAAATATTTACAGGAAAGGCTGAGGATTGTTCTAAGATTTTAAACTTAAAGCTTGATGAGTATATTTTTTTTAAAGATTCTCTGCTAATTCCAAATTGAATGTTATCATTTAATCCGTACATTAATTCAATTTTTGTATTAGCATAATCCAGTCCAAACAGGGTGCTAATTCCATCTTTAACAGTTCCAAATCTATGGGATACATATAAATATAATTCCCCTTTGTTAGACTGTTTGGTTGATTGATTATTAATTATTTTATGAGCTTTGAATGCAGAGATAGTAAATTCAGTATTGACCTCATCATCAATATCATACAATAAATCAGTTTGACTAAAGCAATTAATATAAATAAAAAATATAAATAATATGATTTTCTCAGTTTTGTAATTCATAGTTATAATTTAAATTAATTTTAACAATCTCATCAATTTTCATAAATACAACTTTCGGTATTTTAACATTAAAATCGCTTAGCTTGATTGAAAAGCTAGAAATTAAATTTAATACATTTTTGATTTTTTTAATTTTCCCAACAGTAATAAAATCTTTTGTTACGCCTTTGATAGTCAATTGCCCTTTTAAAATAATATCTGTGAAATTTTCATCAACTAGATTATAATTAAAAACTTTGGTATTACCATCAGAAATGGAGTCACTTGATATTTCAATATTTCCCTCAAATGTTGATTTAGGATATTTGTAACTTTCTAAATAATTTTCATTAAAATGTTCTTGCATTAACCCTAACCTAAACTCAAAATCTTTGATTTTTATTAGTGCAGCAATATTCCCATTAGAAACATCAATTGCAGAAATTGAAGAATTGTTTTTTGCTTTAATTGGTTCAAATGCAGCTTTTGAACCATCAAATTCAGTAATTCCAGTTTTAGTATAGTATCTCTGAGCAGAAATAGTGATTGAGAAAAGCAAAAAGAGAGTAAATATATAAAGTTTTACAGACACGTTTGAAATTTTCAATTTTTGTACCAAATATTTTTAATTTAGCTAAAGTTAGTAAATAAAAATTATGAATAAAGTTTTTGTCAGTGGGGGTTCAGGATATATAGCTTTGCATACAATCATGCTTTTATTGCAAAAAAATTATTTTGTGGTTACATCCGTAAGAGACAAACATAAAATTGCACTTATCAAGAAATGTCTCAGGGAAAATAATATAGATATTTCAAAAATAGAATTTTATATCCTTGATTTACTTTATGATCAAGGCTGGGAGGAAGCATTAAAAGGTTGTGAATATGTGCTTCACATGGCTTCACCTGTAATTCCAGGAAATGTGGATATGGATCTCTTGGTTAAGCCAGCTGTGGAGGGAATGACCAGATGTTTAAACGCAGCTATAAAAAATAAATCTAAAAAATTTGTTTTGACATCTTCATACGCGGCCATTTATGGTAATTCAAAAAATAAATTTAGTGACAATGATTGGACTGACTTAAACAGAAAAGATTTAATGCCTTATGAGATCAGTAAAACTAAATCTGAAATGGGGATGTGGGAAATAGTAAAAAATTCTAAATATCAAATTGATGCTTGCTCAATTAATCCTGTTTTAGTTTTAGGGCCGTCAATCTCAGGTATTATTAGCATGTCAAATAAACAGGTTTTAAATAGGATTTTACGTTTGCCTTTTATTCCCAAAATTAGTTTACCTATTGTAGGTGTGAGGGATGTTGCCAATGCTCATCTGATGGCAATGGAAAATAAAAATAGCAATGGCAAGAGGTTTTTGATCTCAGAAAAAACGGTTGATTTAATACACATTGCAGAAATTTTAAAGTCTAATAACATGGATGTTTCAACATTAGTTGTTCCTAATTTTATTGTCAGATTCCTATCTTTTTTTGTACTCAGCTTGAGAGCAATTGCAAAAAGATTAAATATAACAGAGCATTTAGAAACTAAAAATGCAAAATCAATTCTTGGCTTTTACCCCAATAGTGTTGACTTAGAAATTGTTGAGTCAGTTCATCAAATTCAATCCAAAAAATAAGTAGTATATTTGCAATGTGTTGACTTGCAATTATGCAAGTTGTTTTTACCAATGAAAGCTTTCCTTTTGGGGAGCTTTTTTTATTATCATTATCGAAAACGTTTTCGATAATGAATTAAAAAAGCTAATAAATGTTTAATGAAAAGTTGTTTTGATTGAAAATATTTTAATGAAAATTGAAAAAGGATAAGAAATAGTCATTTTTATTTTTTTGATAAAATTCTAGATAAATAAGCTTTAATTTTGTATTAAATTAACAACAATAAATTAACTAACGCTATGAAAAATAAAGTCTCACTTTTATTTGTTTACTTTTCTTTTATTTTAGGTTTTCATGCTCAAGATCTTTCTGGCTTAATAACAGATGCTGATAATGGAGAGCCTCTAGCCGGAGTAAATATTGTTGTTCAGGACCAAAATCAAGGAGCTGTTTCAGACTTTGATGGTAAGTTTAATATTGAAAAATTTGAATATGGCTCAACTTTAGTTTTTAGTTATGTAGGGTACAAAACATTAAGTTTAAAAATTTCTAGTGTAGATTTTCTTGATTTTAAAAATATCAATGTCACATTAGAAAGCGATTTCAGCGAATTAGATGAAATAGTAGTTATAGGATATGGTTCTCAAAAATTAAGTGATATTTCAGGGGCTGTTTCAACTGTGAATAGTGATGCTATAGAGTCAGGGACCCCTGTTAGAGTTGAAGATGCATTACAGGGCCAAGCTTCAGGTGTAAATATTATTTCAAGTGGATCTCCTGGTTCTAAACCTACTGTTTTAATTAGAGGAATATCATCCTATGCTGGAAATGATCCATTGGTTGTAATTGATGGGGTCTCCGCATCTATTGATGATTTAAACTCTGTAAATCCAAATGACATTAAAAGTGTAAATATTCTTAAAGATGCTGCCTTAGCGTCAATATATGGTGTGAAAGGTGGTAGTGGAGTTATCGTTATTACTACAAAGACTGGAAAGAAAAATTCAAAAACTTCATTTCATGTATCAACATCAACAGGTTTTCAAGAGGTTGTCAAAAAAATTGATGTGTTAAATGCTGCTGAGTATGTAGCTGTCTTAAATGAGGCTAGCGTAAATTCAGGGCAAGGAATAGTATTTCCTGACATATCAGGATATGGAATTGGAACTAATTGGCAAGATGAGGTTTTAAATGATGCTCCAATTGTGAATCATTCCATTAGTGCTTCTGGAGGAAGTAAAAACACATCTTATTATGTATCTGCCTCCTATACTGGTCAAGAAGGAGTTGTTGGTGATGGGGATAAGTCTTTTTTTAACAGAACTAGTTTTACAACTAATATTGACACTGATTTAAATGAAAAAACTAAGTTAATTATAAATACAAATTATTCTAATATTAAAGGAAAAAGTCTTCCTGAAAATGGAATTACAAGTGTTTTATCTAATGCACTAAATTTCGATCCAACTGTCAATCCATACAAAGAGTCTGAGTTACTATTAGGATCTAATGGAACAACATTATTTCAAGAACACACTTCTGAAAATGGATCTTTTGGAACAAGTGAAACTATAACACAAGAAATTGTTAACCCATTGGCTCAAATATATAATACGTACAATCAAAATAAAGTAAATAAGTTTACTGGAAAAATTGAGCTTCAATATGATTTAATTGAAGACCTTAAAATTACTTCTAGATTTGGTTATACTTATGTCGATATTTATGATAAATCATTTGTTCCACTTCAATTTTATGGAACTGGACATAATCAAACAAATTCTGAGCCTGATTTATCACCAACAGTTTCTGTTGATAGTGAAGGAAATTCTATATCTACACATAATAGGGTGACCGAGGGTCATACAAATTATTTCACATACACCTATGAGCTTTATGGAAATTACGATTTTTCCATTGACGATCTTCACAACTTTCAAACAGTTGCCGGATTTTCCATTGGAGAAAGTAAGGGTAGTAATATTTCTGCTACAAACGAAGATGTTCCATTTAATTCATGGTCATATGCTGATGTCAGTGCAGCAACTGGCAATGCATTACAACAAACATCCGGTTCCTGGCAGTATATTAATAGAAACTTATCTTACTTTTCAAGAATTTTATATGATTTTGATGAAAAATACTACGCATCATTAACAGCAAGAATGGATGGGTCAACTTCATTTGGTATGGATAACAAATTCGGAATTTTTCCATCAACATCTTTTGGTTGGGTTATTTCCAAAGAAGATTTTTTTCAAAATATTCCAATTGATTTTTTAAAATTGAGAGCTAGTTATGGGTCACTTGGAAATGATAATATAAGTCCGCAATTTGCATTAATTTCTACATTCCCTAGTTATGTGTTTAACGGTAATATTACTTCAGGATCTTCACTTGGATCAATTCCAAATAATGATGTGTCTTGGGAGAATCAGGTGCAAACTAATATTGGAATAGATTCAAGATTTTTTGGAAACAAGCTATCGTTAAGTGTAGATTATTTTCAAAAAACAGTTGATGATTTGTTATTCAGCCCGAACCTATCTTTATATTTAGGTACACCATCTTTCCCAACTTCAAATATTGGTAGTACTGAAAGTTCAGGTATTGATGCAAACATCTCTTTTAACACAAATATTTCATCGCTTTCAATTGCTTCTAATTTAAACTTTACCACTGCAACTAATAAGGTAATATCAATAAATAACGGAGATAAATACATTTGGGGAGCAGGTTATGGAATACCTTACAGACAAATTGTGAGATTTGAAGAAGGATTTTCTCCTGGCTACTTCTATGGCTATGTTACCGATGGATTATTCCAAAACCAATCTGAAATTGATAATCATGCAACTCAAACAGAGAACAGCACATTTCCAGGTGATATTAGATTCGTTGATCTTAACAGTGACGGAATAATAAATGATTCCGATAGAACACAAATTGGAGATCCTTTCCCAGACTTTACAATAGGTTGGAATTTAAATTTGGATTATAAATCTTTTGATTTAAGTGTCTTTACATATGCATCAGTTGGGAATGACATCTATAGAGCATATGAAAGAAATTTAAGTTATACCAATAGATTTGCTTCTGTCTTAGACAGATGGACTGGGGATGGGACAAGTTTTGAGGAACCAAGGGTAACTTTTATTGATTCAAATAATAATAATCGCGCATCAGATAGATATATTGAAGATGGAAGCTATTTGAGAATAAAGAATATTCAATTAGGATATTCTTTATCAGATTCAGTTACTAAAAAACTAGGATTTAGTCAAATTAGGGCTTACATGCAAATTAAAAATGCTCTAACATTAACGGAGTATTCTGGCTATGATCCAGAAATTTCCGTTGGTGGTGTCCTTAATACAGGAATAGATTACGGAACATATCCTCAACCCAGGATTTGGTCTTTAGGAATGAATTTCAAATTTTAAATAAATAATAATGAATAATTTTAAAAATATCTTTGTTTATATTTTACTTCTTTTAAGCCTAAACAATTGTACTGATCATGTAGATTATGAAGCAATTGAAAATTATGCAATAACCGCAGAAGTTTACTTTCAACAAGAATCAGATTATGAGGCTGCATTGGTAGGAACCTATGATCCATTACAATGGATGTTTTTCAACATACAAATAGGAGCAATTGCATCAGATTTATCGCTATGCGGGGGAGAAAGTGCTTCAGATTATTTAGGTCTACAGGAAATTAATAACATGACCCACTATCCTGAAAATGATGTATTATCCAATATTTGGAGTTGGTTGTATGAAGGGGTAAATAGAGCAAATTACATGGAAGAAAATAAATCAAATATTGAATTTGACGGAAAAGAATCAATGTATGGTGAAGTATACTTCTTGCGTGCTTACTATTATTTTCAACTTGTAAAGTTTTTTGGTGATGTTCCACTTTTTACTGATGCTAGATTGACAGCAGGAGATTCAGGAAGTTTAACTAGAACTGCTGCTAATCTTGTTTACGAGCAAATAGAATTAGATTTACAAAATGCTATTTCAGTATTACCAAACTCCCAACCTGAGCAGGGCAGGGTAAATAAATTTACTGCACACGCTTTACTTGGAAAGGTCTTGTTGTTTCAAGATAAATTTGCAGAGTCTGCTCAAGCTTTTGATCAAGTTATTGGAGTCTACTCATTAGTTTCTGACTATGGTAGTCAATTTTTAAGATTTGGTGAAAATGGATCTGAATCAGTATTTGAAATTCAATATACAAATCAGTCTAATTGGTATGATTGGAATTGCATTCAATGTAGTGAAGGGAATTATGGAATAATAATGAATGGGCCAAGAGGATGGTCAGGTCCTGAATATGCACAAGGATGGAGTTTTAACGTTCCTACAGAAGAATTTTTTAATTCTTTTGAGGATGGAGACTCGAGGAGAGAGGCAACAATATTAGATATTCAGGAATTTGCTGATCAGACGGGTTCCTCTTACACAGAAGGTTATGATCATACAGGGTATTTTAATAATAAATATATTCCACGTGCAGGAGAGTCTGGAGGCCAAATAGAATTAAATTACTTGACAAATTATAGGGTAATAAGATATTCTGATATTTTGTTAATGGCTGCAGAAGCATTAAATAGAGGTCAAATTGATGATGCAACGGCTCTCCAATATTTAAATGAAGTGAGAGAAAGGGCATTCGGAAGTTCGGATAATAATTTGAATCTTTCAGGCTCTGCACTGACAGATGCAATATGGCTTGAAAGAAAACATGAATTGGCTCTTGAGGGGCACAGATTTTTTGATTTGGTTAGAACTGGTCAGGCATCATCAACAATCCCTGGGTTTATAGCTGGCAAGCATGAAGTTTTTCCAATCCCACAGCGGGAAATTGATATCTCTGGTTTAGAACAAAACCCTAGTTACTAAATAATATATATGAAAATGAAAAAAATAGTTTATCTAAGTAAAATTTTATTCCTCTCATTATTACTTATTGGGTGTGTTGAGGAAAAAAATGAAAATTATGATTTTATTCAGACAATAAGCGACCCACAGAATATAAGTGCTGAAATATATGTGGACGAAAATACAGGAACTGTATCTGTTACACCAATGGGTGAAGGTGTAGTTTTATATGAAATAAATTTTGGAGATGAGTCTGCTGAAAATGAATCTGTAGATCCCGGGGAAAGCATCGATCATTCTTATTTAGTTGAGGGGATTTATACAATAACTATTTCTGGATTTGGTTTGAACGGATCTGTTGTACAATCTAGTTATGAGGTTGATATTCCCTACATTATCCCAGAAAGTTTGATTATTCAAAATTTTGAAGATGGGGTTTCTTTGAGTACTTTTTCTTTTGGAGGTGCAAGCTCTGGAATAATAGTTACAAATCCAGATCCATCTGGTGAAAATACAACTGAAAATGTATTGGAGTTCAACAAGTCTGAGGGAGCTGAGGTTTGGGCTGGTATGGGATTTACTATTGATGTTTTAGAATTTAATGATCAAACAAGTTTTCAATTAAAATCTTACTCCCCTGAAGTTGGAAAGCTGATCAAGGTTAAACTTGAAACGGTACAAGGAAACGTTGCAGGATTAACTCACGAAGTTGATGTTGTAACAACTGTTGCCAACGAGTGGGAAACATTGGTATATGATTTCTCAGAGGCACCAGATCTTGAATATGTTTCATTTATAGTATTTTATGATTTCGGAAATACAGCTGAAGGAACTTACAGGCTTGATGAAATTCAATTAATTGATTAATATTAAAATTATGAGAAGATTAAAATTTTTATTTATATCCATACTTATTTTTAGTTTTTTTGGATGTGAGCAGGATGATTATGAGTTTGGAGATATTCAAAGTCCAACTAATTTAATTATAACAGCTGAAATTCAGGGTGCTGATGATGACAATCCATTTGGTGATGGAAGCGGATATGTGACATTCACAGCTATTGCAGATGATGCAATTTCTTATAAATTCAAAATTTCAGATGAAGAATTTTTAGCATCCGGTGGAATACTGACACACAGATTTACAACAATTGGTACTTTCATATATGATGTTGAGGTACTAGCTTCAGGAACTGCAGGAATTATGTCAAATGGAGCTATTTCTGTCGAAGTTTTATATTCTTTTCAGCCACCAGCAGAGCTTTTGGAAGATTTAACCAGTGGCAGTTGGAGAGTAATGGCCGAGGCTCCAGGACACTTAGGTGTTCATGCAGCAAATACTTTTCATGATGGTGTTAACACATTTCCTGTTTGGTATAGCGCTGCTCCTTTCGATAAATCTGAAACGGGAATGTACGATGACAGGTTAACATTTAATGCTGATGGTACTATGGATTATGAGGCTTTTGATTATATTTTCGGAAAAGATGTGCCTTTGGAAGAAGATTTTTCTGGAAATCAGGGTCTAGAAACTGATGATGGAGAACATGATTTTTATCCAATCGAAGACTTTACATCAAACTGGTCAATATCTGAGGAAGATGGTTATTTAGTAATTAACTTTACTGGAAATGGTTTTGCAGGTTTTTATGTTGGGGGAAATCATTCTTACACGATCACTTATCGTTCATCAACCGAGATGTATTTAAAGACTATTGGGTTTGATAACAATGCCTGGTATATTAAGTTGACAAATCAGTAATTTTTTGCAAATTATTTGATTTACTTTATTATTTAATCTGGTTCATATTTTATATTTGTAATTATTAAATATGAAACATTTTATTTACCCCATATTATTTTTATTTATTTTGGTGTCATGTTCTTCAGAAACATCAAATGATGAAAATCAACAATCCAATAATCCTGACCCTGTTTATCCATCAGATTTAACAATTGATATTACAATTGTAGGAGAGTCATCAGACTTTCCAAATGGGGATGGATCTGGAGATATTATTTGTTTGGCAAGTGCATCAGACGCAATTAACTATGAATTTCGATTTGGAGCCGGTAATGTAATTGAATCTCAAAACGGACAGGTACAATTTTCATATTCAGAGCCTGGCTTACTATCTAGAATAGTTTATGTTTATGCATATTCTAATACAGGTGACTATATTAGTACCTCCATCTCTTTTGATTTATACGTAGATGACCAAAATCAGTCTTTAGCTACTTGGTCGGAAGAATTTAATTACACTGGATCAATAAACGGAAATATTTGGACAGCTGAAATTGGAAATGGTAATAATGGTTGGGGGAATGGGGAATCTCAATTTTATACAGCCAATTCGGAAAATGTTAGGGTTGAAGATGGAGTATTGAAGATTACAGCGAAAAGAGAAAACTTTGCTGGATATAATTTCACATCCTCTAGAATTATTAGTTATAATAAATATGAATTTAAATATGGAAGAGTTGATATTAGAGCCAAATTGCCAGTAGGAGTTGGCACATGGCCTGCATTATGGATGCTTGGAGCTAATTACACTGAAGTGGGATGGCCGGAGTGTGGTGAAATTGATATAATGGAACATTGGGGTCACGACCCAACAGTTATTGCTGGATCGATTCATACACCCATGAGTTATGGAAATACTCAGACTCATGGTTATACTAATGTCAATGACTATAATCAAGAATTCCATACTTACTCTATTGATTGGAATCAAAACAGGATACAATTTTTTGTTGATGATGTTTTATATTACACATATAATCCAAGTCCAAAAAATGATGAAAACTGGCCTTTTGATCAAGATGCGTTTTTTATTATTAATGTAGCCATGGGCGGTCATTGGTTTGATATAGATCCAAATTTTGTAGAATCAACTATGGAAGTTGATTATATTAGAGTATACCAATAAATTAAACATCATGAAAAAAACATTTTATATACTACTTTCCTTTTTTACTTTAGCTTCTTGTAGTAATGCAAACTCAGAAGAAAATAAAAAGGAAAAATTTATAGATAGTTTATTGTCAAAAATGACATTAGAGGAAAAAGCTGGTCAGATGAATCAGTATAATGGATTTTGGGATGCTACAGGTCCCATGCCAGAGGGAGATTACCAAAAAAAAAGGTATAAAGAATTAAAAAATGGACAAGTAGGCTCCATGTTAAATGTAATTGGTGTTGATCAAATTCGTGCGCTTCAAAAAATTGCAGTTGAAGAAACTAGGCTTGGTATTCCGCTGATTTTTGGTCATGATGTCATTCATGGATATAAAACAATATTCCCCATTCCACTTGCTGAGTCATGTAGTTGGGATTTGGAACTAATGGAAAAATCTGCTAGAGTTGCAGCAACTGAGGCAAGTGCTGATGGATTACACTGGACATTTGCTCCCATGGTTGATATTTCTAGAGATGCTAGATGGGGTAGAGTTATGGAAGGAGCAGGTGAAGATCCATTTTTGGGAAGCCTAGTAGCTCAAGCTAGAGTTTCTGGTTTTCAGGGAAAAAATCTCTCTGATGTAAATACGATTATAGGATGTGCGAAGCACTTTGCTGGATATGGGTTTTCTGAGGCTGGAAGAGATTACAATACAGCAGATTTTAACGAATATACTTTATACAATTCCATCATGCCACCTTTTAAGGCTGCAGTTGATGCAGGTGTGAGAACTTTTATGAATTCTTTTAATACTATTGATGAAATTCCAGCTACTGGTCATAAGAATATTCAGAGAGATATATTAAAAGGGGATTGGAATTTTGACGGTTTTATTGTTTCTGATTGGGGATCAATTGATCAAATGATACCACATGGATTTGCTCGGGATGGTGAGCATGCAGCTGAATTGGCTGTTAACGCAGGTTCTGATATGGATATGGAATCAAGTTTATATGTAAGCAAACTTGTTGATCTTGTTAAAAAAGGTAAAGTCAATATTGAAACCATTAATGATGCAGTTAGAAGAATACTGAGGGTAAAATATGAACTTGGTCTTTTTGATGATCCTTATAAATACTGCAATAATGAAAGATCAAAACTAGAGCTAGCATCTGAAGAAAATATGAAAGTTGCACTAGAGGCTGGAATGAAATCAATTGTACTTTTAAAAAATGAGAAGTCTTTATTACCTCTTGCAAAAAGTGGAAATAAAATTGCTTTGATTGGGCCTTTGGCAACCGATAAAAATAGTCCTTTAGGAAATTGGAGATCTCAGGCTGTATATAATTCAGCTTCCTCTGTTTTTGAAGGGATGAAAAATCTTTCTAAAAATAAAATTACGTATGCTAAGGGATTAGACCTGTATTATGGTCAAACTAATTTTCATAACAGGGTAAAAGTTAATTATGAGAACAAGTCTGGTTTTGGAAAAGCAAAATCAATTGCTTCTAAATCTGATGTCGTTGTAATGGTTCTTGGCGAAGAAGGACATCAATCGGGTGAGGGTAGAAGTAGAACAAATATAGGATTGCCTGGACTACAGCTTGAATTGTTAAAGGAAATTTACAAGGTAAATAAAAATATAGTTTTAGTAGTTATGAGTGGAAGACCTCTAGACTTGACATGGGAGGATGAACACGTTCCCTCAATACTTCAAGCCTGGCAGTTAGGCTCAAAATCAGGAGACGCGATTGCAAAAGTATTATTTGGGGATTATAATCCATCAGCAAAACTAACTATGTCATTTCCTAGAAATGTCGGACAGGTTCCAATATATTATAATTTTAAAAATACTGGTAGGCCCAGTACATCAATTGAACAAGTAACAAATTCTGGCTATGCCGATGTTGAAAATAGTCCGCTTTATTCCTTTGGACATGGTTTAAGTTATACTAGTTTTTCATACTCTAATTTATCAATTGATAAAAATAATATGAATAAAAACTCTTTCGTCAAAGCATCCATTGAATTAAAGAATACTGGATCAAGAGTTGGAAAAGAAGTAGTTCAATTATATTTAAGAGATATTGTTGGTAGTATTGCAAGACCAATGAAAGAATTGAAAGGATTTAAACTCATTGAATTAAATCCAGGAGAATCTACAACTGTTGAATTTGTAATTGATAATTCTTTACTTGAGTTTTATACGTATAATAAAAAATGGGAGTCTGAGCCAGGAAAATTTCATTTATTTATTGGAGGAAATTCTAACGTTACTGAATACAAAGAATTTAATTTACTTGACAAATGATCACTTTAAAAGAACTTGCAAAAGAACTTAATGTTTCAGTATCCACTGTTTCTAAGGCACTAAATAATAGCCTAGAAATAAGTCAGAAAACCATTGAAAAGGTAAAAAAACTTGCTAGAGAAAGGAATTATAGTCCTAATAAAATAGCATTGAGTTTAAAAAATAATAGGACTTTAACAATTGGAGTAGTAATTCCTGATATACTGAACAGGTTCTACGCTACAGTATTAAATGGTATTCAAGAATCAGCTGATCGCCACGGATATGATATTATAACCTTTACTACAAAAGAGTCTTTGGTAAAAGAAATGGACGGTTTACAGATTTTGTCAAGGGGTACTGTTGATGGTATAATTATCGCAATTTCTGAAGAGACAATTAATAAAAATTATTTTAATCACCTGAAAGAGTTCTCTTTAAAAAATATTCCTCTTGTGATGTTTGATAGAGTTACTGATAAAATCAATTGTGATAAAGTTATAATTGATGATTTCCAAACTATATATAATGAGGTTGAAAATCTACATAAGCAAGGGAGAAGGAAAATTGGTTTTATCTCAACCATTCATGATTTAAATGTTGGTAAATTTAGAGCAAATGGGTTTAGAAAAGCTTCCTTTGATTTATATGGATCCTTTGATAAAAATCTAATACTTAAGATTTCAAAATTAGAAGATAAACATGTGAAAATTAAGAATTATCTCAAAAAAAATATGGTAGATTCAGTAATTTCAGCAGATATTGTTTGCGGTGTTATAACCATAAATATTGCAAGAAGTTTAGGATTAACTATTCCTGAGCAGCTTTCTGTTGTAGGATTTGGAGATAAAACAATCTCTGACTACTCAACACCAAGATTATCAACAATTGAACAAAATGGTAATCAGATTGGTTCTAGATCTGTTGATCTACTTGTGGATAGAATGAATTCTAAGTGGTTTGGATTGAATAAAAACTTAAACGTATTTTCTACTGAAATAATACCTACAAATTCAATCCCTGGAGAATCAAAAGATATTACTTAGATTATCTAAAAAAAGTTTTATATATAAAACTAAATAGATAACCGTAATCATACTTTTAGTAAAACCTGATATAATAAAACCTAAGAAAACTCCAAATGCTGACTTCAAAGATTTTTTAAAGTTTTTGTTTAAAATCATTTCACCGGTTACAGAACCAATTATTGCTCCAATAAATATTCCAAAGGGAGCAAAAAATAAACCTAGAATTATTCCTATTGATGCTCCAATAATCCCATATCTACTTGCTCCAAATTTTTTTGAAGTGTAAATAGGAATTATATAATCTAAAATAAAGATACCGATTGCAATAATTAGACATATTAAAATCAGTTTACCACTGACTACAACATCCGTTACATTGCTAAAAATAAATAATCCAACCCATGAGCTTAATGGGCCCGGTAAAGCAGGTACAATACTACCAATAACACCTATTATCATCAAGGTAAAAGAAATGATAAGTAAAAATATATCCATTTTGAATTTAAAATTCTTTAAATAAATCGATTAACTTTATGAAAATATTGAATTATTATTTAAGTGAATAAAGTTTTTTGTTTATTTTTTTTCGCCATATTTTTTTCATGTGAATTTAAAATTCAAAAGAAGATTTCTGCTGACAAATATCTTGAGAAAGAACTCAAAACAATCGATTGGAACTCCGTTGATGAATTGCCTTTATTTGAAAGCTGTTTAAATTCTAGTATGGATAAGCAAAAATGCTTCATGTCATATTTTTCCAATCAGTTAAAAGAAAATTTAGTTGATAATGATTTTATTCTAAATAGAACTCTTATTGACACCGTCTACTTTAATTTAAAAATTGATAAATTAGGGAATGTCACATATGAAAAAATTGAGATTAATGAGAATTTAAATAAATATAAAGATGCAATCGAAATAGCTTTAAACATTACAATTAAAAATTTACCAAAAGTTTACCCAGCACTCAAAAGAGGTCAGCCAGTTGATGTAGAATTTAATTTCCCGTTATTAATATCAACCGAAAATTAATGGAAGAAAAAATTATTTTGGGAATTGACCCAGGAACAACAATTATGGGATTTGGATTAATAAAAGTAAAAGACAAAAAAATGTCTTTAATTCTAATGAATGAACTAAATCTTACAAAATATAAAGATCATTATTTAAAATTGAAATTAATATTTGAAAGAACTATTTCACTGATAGAGTCGTATAATCCAGATGAAATAGCTATTGAAGCACCCTTTTTTGGTAAAAACATTCAAAGTATGCTTAAGTTAGGAAGAGCTCAAGGTGTTGCTATGGCTGCTGGTCTTACAAGAGAAATTCCGATTCAAGAATATTCACCGAAAAAAATAAAAATGTCAATTACAGGAAATGGAAATGCCAGTAAAGAACAGGTTGCAAAAATGTTGCAAAGTCTTTTAAAAATTGAAAAACTTCCAAAAAATTTAGATTCAACAGATGGCTTGGCGGCAGCAGTTTGTCATTTTTATAATTCACAAAATACTTTTGGTGAAAAAAAATATTCTGGTTGGGCTAGTTTTGTAAAAAATAACCAGCAAAAAATCAGATAGTTATCGCCAGTATTTACATTCATATTCCATTTTGCTCTAAGGCATGTCATTATTGTGACTATCACTTTTCTACTTCAATGAAATTAAAAAGTAGATTGATAAATGCTGTTGTAAAAGAAATTGGATTAAGAAAAGATGAAATTAAAACAAAAATTGAATCGATTTATTTTGGCGGAGGAACTCCTTCACTACTAAGTAAAGAAGAAATTAATTTAATATTATCTAAAATTCGTAATTCTTTCAATGTCTCAAGTAATGCCGAGTGTACATTAGAATGCAATCCAGAAAATGTAAATATTAATATAATTAATGATTGGAAAGATATAGGTATTAATAGAGTTAGTTTAGGAATTCAATCATTTAATGATAAATCTTTGCAGTTGATGAATAGATCACATGATTCATTAAAAGCATTTTCTTCTTTACAACTGTTAAAGAATAATTTTAAAAATTTTTCTGTTGATTTGATATACGGAATACCCCATTCAAAATTGCATGACTGGAAAAAAGCTTTGAAGATTGTAACTGATTTAGACGTTCCACATATTTCAGCATATGTTCTTACAGTAGAGCCAAAAACAGCTTTAATAAAAATGATTGAAAAAAATCAAATCAAAGGAGTTGATGAAAAAAATCAAAGAGACCAGCATATGTTTGCTTATGAGTTTTTAACTGAAAATGGATATGAGAATTATGAATTTTCAAGTTTTTCAAAACCTGGGTTTCAATGTAAAAATAATGTTACATATTGGACTAGAAAGGAATATATTGGCTTTGGACCATCAGCTCATTCTTTTAATGGAACTGAAAGAAAATGGAATGTGAGTAATAATAGTATCTATATTGATAAAATAAATGCTAATATTTTACCATTAGAATCAGAAACTTTAACTCAAAATAACATATTTAACGAGATGGTAATGGTTGGTTTGAGAAGATCATCAGGAATTAAAATATCAGAAATTGAATCAACTTTAGGTATTTCTTATGGGGACTATTTAAATAAAGAAATCAAGTCAAAATTATATGAAGGAATATTGGATAAAAAAGATAATATTATATCCGTGAAAAAAAACTTCAAATTTATAACTGATGGTATTGCATCAGAACTTTTTATTACGAGTTAGTTAATTTGATTTTTCTCTAAAGAATATAAAAAAGTATTGTTTATATTTGCTTTCAATTTTGCGGGCGTGGTGGAATTGGTAGACACGCTAGACTTAGGATCTAGTGCCGCAAGGTGTGAGAGTTCGAGTCTCTCCGCCCGCACAAATCTTTCTCAAATCAATGAACACTGTTGATGATTTACTTGAACTTTTAAAACTAAAAAAAAAAGAAGATTATTTTCTAGGAATTAGTAAAACCATTGGTAGCAATAGTGTTTTCGGAGGTCAGGTTTTAGCTCAGTCATTACATGCGGCCTATAGCAGTATTAATAATAGAGTATTGCATTCTCTTCACTCGTATTTTTTGGAGCGCGGTGATTTAGAAATCCCAATTAAGTATTATGTTGATCAAATACGAGACGGAGGTAGTTTTTCTACTCGAAGGGTTACTGCTAAACAAAAAGATAAGACTATTTTTATTTTGGCTGCATCTTTTCAAAAAAAGGAGTTGGGTCACCTCTATTACAAAAAAATTAATGATAAAATAAAACAGCCGGAAGAGCTTTTAAGTACTACACAACTAAAAAAAAAGTATGGTTTATTTATGTCCAAAAAATTAAAAAATTTTTTAAGTGTGGAAAGACCTGTTGAATTTAAGCCAATTCAAAGAACCAATCCAATTTTAAAAAAAAATATTCCACCAAAATTAGATGTATGGTTTAGAATTAAGGGGGAAATTCCATCTATGACATTGGAGGTGAAACAGCAAATTTTAACATATGTTTCTGATTATAATATTTTATCTACAACTCTATTTCCGCACTTAACAAAAGCTGATTTTTCAAATACAATTATGGCAAGCTTGGACCATTCGATGTATTTTTACAGAGATTTTGATTTTTCTGATTGGTTACTATATCGAATTGAAAGTCCTAACACCTCTAATGCAAGAGGTATGTCAATAGGTCATATTTATAACAGAGAAGGACTCTTGGTCGCAACTGCAATTCAAGAAGGATTGATAAGACCCATAAAAAAATAAACTATATTAGAATATGGAGCTTAATAGATTTGTTTGTAAAAATTATAGGGATCTTGATGATTTATTAAAATTTTCATGGTCTTCACCAAGTAATATAGCACTGGTTAAATATTGGGGTAAGAATAAAGATCAAACTCCAAAAAACTCTTCAATTAGTTTTACACTAAGCAGTTGTAAAACAAAAACTAGTATTATTTTTTCTAAAATTGAAAAAAAACTGGATGTTGTAAATTTCACTATTTCTTATGATGGGAAGAGACAAAATGATTTCAGACCTAAGATCGAAAAATACTTTGCATCCATCATTAAATACTGTCCTTACTTATTGTATTGTAATCTTGAGATAAATACAAAAAATACTTTTCCCCACAGCAGTGGAATTGCTTCTTCTGCAAGTGGAATGAGTGCTTTATCATTATGTATTATGAGTTTAGAAAAAGAAATAACCAAAGAAGACTTTTCTGGTAATTTCTTTTTTTTAAAAGCATCTTTTTTATCTAGAATTGGATCAGGAAGTGCCTGCAGAAGTGTTTATGGAGGCTTTAATATTTGGGGTAAACATAAAGATTTTGAACAAAGTTCTGACTTATTTTCATTGCAATTGAATCAATCCATTTCTACAGAATTTGAAAATTTTCAAGACACTATTTTACTTGTGGATGAAAACCAAAAAGATGTTTCAAGCTCTGCTGGCCATAGTTTGATGGATAATCATCCTTTTTCTGTGGATAGGTACATGATTGCGAATAAAAATACATCTGCTTTAAAGATAATTTTAGAGAAAGGTAATCTGTTTGCTTTTTGTGAACTTGTAGAGAAGGAAGCTATGATGCTTCACTCGTTAATGATGACTAGCAGCCCATCCTATGTCTTAATGAAACCTGAAACCCTAAAAATTATTGATGAAATTAAATCTTTCAGAAATATGAATAAAGTACCTGTTTGCTTCACCTTAGACGCTGGAGCTAATGTACATGTTTTATATCCTGAAAAAGATTCTAAATCTGTTTTAGATTTTATCAATTCAAAACTTTCCAAATATTGTTTTCAGGGAAAATTCATTAAAGATCATTTAGGTAAAGGACCTGAGAAAATCTAAATTTGTATATTTGATCAGATGAAAGGTCCATTATTTTACTCAAAAATCCTTCTTTTCGGTGAGTATGGAATCATTGAAGATTCTAAGGGTTTATCGATCCCATATAATTTTTTTAATGGTGCCTTAAAGTTTTCCAAAGGCGAGACAAAAGAGTCAAAAAAATCTAATAAAATTTTACTTAAATTTCATAAGTATCTTTCTGAAATTCATGATCTACATTTAGACCTAAGTAAATTTGAAAAGGATCTCCAGAACGGAATATATTTTGACTCGTCTATTCCACAGGGATATGGGGTTGGAAGTAGTGGCGCTATTGTTGCGGCAGTTTATGACAAGTATGCGTTAAATAAAATTAAAATATCTGAAAATTTAAACAGAAACAAATTGGTGGATTTAAGAAATATTTTCTCTAAAATGGAATCCTTTTTCCATGGAAAATCATCTGGCCTTGACCCATTAAACAGCTACTTAAGTATTCCCATTTTAATTGAATCTAAAAATAAGATTGATGTCACTGGGATCCCCATTGAAAAAGTAAATGGAGAGGGTGCTATATTTCTCTTAGACAGTGGCCAAATGGGTTCTACAGCTTCAATGGTGGAGATTTTTATGAAAAAAATGAAGGACGAAGGTTTCCGTAAAATGTTAAATTCAAAGTTTATTAAATATACTAACAGTTGTGTTGATTCTTTCTTAAAAGGAGATTTAAAAAATTTATTTAAAAACACGAAAATTCTTTCCGGAATTGTTTTTGAAAACTTTAAGCCTATGATTCCAAATAAATTCCATAAAATTTGGAAAACTGGAATTGAAAGTGGCTCTTACTTCTTAAAACTTTGTGGATCTGGTGGTGGTGGTTATATTCTTGGTTTTGCACCAAATATTGAAAAGGCAAAAAAAGATCTTACCGGATATAATTTAGAGGTAGTTTACAGATTTTAGTTATGTCATCGTCAGATAAAAATAGTTTGACGTTAACAAAAATTTTAGGTGCTTTTTATGTGGTTAGGATTCATAATATTTTTCTTCTTGTTTTCGCACAATATTTAACTTCAATATTTATTTTAAGTAGTTCTGAAAGCTGGAAAATAATTTTTGATAAGAACTTATTTTTAGTCATCTTATGTTCGACTATCTGTATCGTTTCGGGGTTTATCATCAACGATTATTATGATACAAAAAAGGATAGTATCAATACCCCAATTAAATTTAAGTTAGGGGAATCCATCAACGATAAAACAAAGCTTTTTCTTTATTTTTTTCTCAATCTACTTGTTGTTCTAGTCTCTTCATTAATTTCCATGAGAGCAATATTATTCTTTAGTATTTATATTTTTTTTATTTGGTTTTACTCCCACAAATTAAGAAAGCTAGTTTTCATTGGAAATTTGTTTTACTCTATATTAACTATCACTCCTTTTTTTGCGATACTTCTTTATTTTAAAAAAATTGAATTCATAATAATAGCTTATGCATTATTTCTATTTTTTATTTTACTGCTAAAGGATATTGTAAAAGACATGAAAAATATAAAAGGAGATTTTTCAGTAAATCATAAAACAATTCCAGTTGTATTTGGAGAGTCTTTTACCAAAACATTAGTGTCGTTGCTTTCCATAATAAATATCTTCTTAATTCTTAATTTATTTTTAAATTTCAATTCTGGTTTGATGTACTTTTATTATTTTTTGGCTTTAGCTGTAATGATTTATTTTATGTTCAAGCTTTACTTTTCAAAATCTACAGCGCAGTACTTATTTCTTCACAACCTATTAAGGTTTTTGATAACCGCAGGGGTCTTTTCAATTGTGTTGCACTAGTTAAATATAATCGTTATTCTAATGCAAAAGCAGGTTTAGGATATTAATATAACTTTAGTACAGTCAAGTAATAAAATTATAAAAGGTGTTCTACAAACAGAACACCTTTTTTTGTACTCAAGGTGGGAATCGAACCCACACTCTTAAAAAGAACTGGATTTTGAATCCAGCGCGTCTACCAATTCCGCCACTTGAGCGAGCGTGCTAAAGTAAAAAAATAATCAGAATTAAACTTAGTCGTTAAATTAAAATTTCTATTTTTGCATCCTGTTGGAGTGGATTTATAAATACTTAACTATCAATATAATAAAGTGGCAGTAGTAAACACAAAAGCTAAAATTTTTAACTGTACTAATAGCATTGATCTTGCTAAAGAGGTTTCTAAGTTTTTTGGAACCGATCTAGGAAATATTACTATTTCCAGATATTCTGATGGTGAATTTCAGCCATCTTATGAAGAAACTATTAGAGGTACTAGAATTTTTATAATTGGATCTACAAATCCAAGCTCTGAAAACTTAATGGAAATGCTTTTGATGATTGATGCTGCAAAAAGAGCCTCGGCTAGACATATTACAGCAGTGATACCTTACTTTGGATGGGCCAGACAAGATAGAAAAGACAAGCCAAGGGTACCTATTGCTGCAAAAATGATTGCAAAAATGATTGAGTCAGCAGGTGCAACTAGGCTAATTACAATGGATTTGCATGCAGACCAAATCCAAGGTTTTTTCCAAATCCCTGTTGATCATCTTTATGCATCAACTATATTTATTCCTTATTTGACAGCGCTTAAATTAGATAATTTATGTATTGCGTCACCTGATATGGGAGGTTCTAAAAGAGCATATGCTTATGCAAAAAATCTAAGTTGTGATGTAGTTATCTGTTACAAGCAAAGATCTAAAGCAAATGTAATTTCTCACATGGAATTAATTGGTGATGTAACGGGCAAGAATATTGTACTTGTTGATGATATGGTAGATACTGCGGGAACTTTGACAAAAGCAGCTGATTTATTGATTGAAAAAGGAGCTATTTCAGTTAGAGCAATTTGTACACATGCTATACTTTCTGGAGATGCATATCAAAAAATTGAAGAATCAAAACTTGAAGAACTAATTGTTACTGATTCTGTTCCTAAAATAAAACCACATTCTAAAATAAAAATATTATCTTGCGCCGATTTATTTTCTGATGTTATGAAAAGAGTTCATAACAACAAGTCAATAAGTTCAAATTTTATAATGTAAATAAAAAACAATGAAATCAATTACAATCAATGGATCTAAAAGAGAAAGCGTTGGTAAATCTTCATCGAGATTACTTCGTAATGCTGGACAGGTTCCTTGCGTTTTATACGGAGGAGAAGGGCCAATACATTTCTCAGCACCAGAATTGGCATTTTCAAAACTAGTATATACAGCAAACGCATATACAGTTGTAATTGCCTTTGGTGAAAAAGAATCTTATAATGCGATATTACAAGACATTCAATTTCATCCTGTTTCTGACAAAATATTACACATAGACTTTTATCAATTATTTGATGATAAAAAAATATCAATGGATATTCCTGTTAAAGTCAGTGGAAACCCAATTGGTGTTAAGTTAGGAGGTAATCTGCAGAGAAACAAAAGAAAGCTGAGAATTAAAGCTTTACCGACAAATCTTCCTGACAATATAGAGATTGATATTGCTGAGCTAAATATTGGAGATAAAGTTTATATAACTCAGTTATTTAACGAAAACTATGAGTTCTTACATCCTGATAATACTGTTGTGTGTCAGGTAAGAAGAGCAAGAGCTGCATTAGTAGTTGAAACTGAAGAAGGTGAAGGTGAAGAAGGCGAAGAAGGAGCAGAAGAAGGTTCTGAAGGAACTCCAAAAGAGTCAGAAAGTACCGAAGGAAAAGAATCATCAGAAGCTAAAGAAGATTAACCCACAGATGCTTAATTAAAAAGAGAAGTTTTTACTAAAAAAAAGCATTCTGACATTTACCAGAATGCTTTTTTTTATTTTTGTAATCATGACTTATTTTCTAATATGAAGAAATTTCTAATTATAGGCTTGGGAAACCCTGGTATTGAATATTCTAAAACTAGACATAATATTGGTTTTGAAATACTGGATTATATCTCGTCAGAAAGAGAGTGTAAGTTTGATACAGTTAAGCTAGCAGATATTACAAAATTTAAAATTAAGGGTAAAACAGTCTTCCTTTTGAAGCCTAATACTTATATGAATTTAAGTGGTAAGGCTATTAAATACTGGATGGATAATCAAAAAATAAAATTAGATAATATTTTAGTTATTAGCGATGATTTAAATTTAAAGCTCGGTCAAATAAGATTACGAAAAAAAGGAAGTAGTGGCGGGCATAATGGATTGGAAAACATATCCCAAGTTCTTGGTACTGAAAATTACTCAAGACTGAGAATAGGAATATCAAATCCCGGGTCAAATCAAATCGATTATGTTTTAGGAAAGTTTACTGAAAAAGAATATAAATCAATTTTAAAGATATATCCAAATTTTAATAATTTGATTGAATCATTTGTTTTGAAAGGGGCAGAGTTAACCATGAACAACTATAATAACTAATCTGTGCACTTTGATTTCTGAAGACTTTGAAAAATTAAAGGAAAATTATCCATCAGTTATTACTGTTGGTACTTTTGATGGTATACACCTTGGTCATCGGCAATTGATAAAAAAAGTAATTCAAATTTCAAGTGAAGAGAATTTAAAATCAATTGTATTGACATTTGATCCACATCCAAGAAGTGTATTGGAAAACAATAAAAATATTAGCCTTTTAAATACTCATCAAGAAAAAGAAAATATTTTAATCCCATTGGGATTAGATTTTTTAGTTAAAAAAAAATTTACGATTGAGTTTTCAAAGATGTCCTCCGTTAATTTTGTAAAAAATATTTTGATTCATAGATTAAATTTGAAACATTTAGTAATCGGTCATGACCATCACTTTGGTAGAAATAGGACAGCAAATATCACCCAGCTCATTGAGTATTCAAAACTTTACAATTTTAAGGTTACTCAAGTTGATGCATTTAAGTTAAATGGTATTTCAGTTAGTTCAACAAAAATCAGAAATTTAATTAAAGATGGAAACATCGACCAGGCGAATAGATTTCTTGGATATAATATGTTTCTTTCAGGAACTGTAGTGGCTGGTAAGGGAAGAGGAAAAAAAATGGGATTCCCAACTGCAAATATTCTTTTGGAAAAATTAAAAATTAAGCCAGGGAATGGTGTTTATCTAATATCATCCAAGTATGCAGGAATTAAAATTTATGGGATGATGAATATTGGTAACAATCCAACTTTTGATGATAAAAGCCCCTCCATTGAAGTGCATTTTTTTGATTTTGATCAAAAAATTTATGATGAAAATATCCAAATGCAAATAATCACAAGAATTAGAAATGAAATTAAGTTTTCCGGTTCAGATGAATTAAGTAATCAGCTCATTGAAGACAAAAAAAAATGTATTGAATTCATCTCAAGAAATAAAAAAAGCCCTTAAATTTAAACTAAAATTAACCAATGCTTAAAACATCATATCTACTATCTAACAAAGATGAAGTAATAATATTATTATCTAAAAGAGGTTTTGATGCAAATAATATGGTTAATGAAATTATAGCATTAGATAAAAAAAGAAAATCTATTCAGGTCCAATATGAGGAAACTCTTGCTGAGATTAATTCAATCTCAAAAACCATTGGTGAATTATTCCAATCTGGAGAGGTTTCCAAAACTAAACCTTTAAAAGACAAGAGTAGTGATTTAAAAAAATTATCAAAAGATCTAGCTTCTGGCTTGGAGGATTATAAAGCGAAAATTAATAGCTATTTACTACAAATTCCCAATATTCCTCATAAAGATGTTCCAGCAGGTAATGATGAAATTGATAATAAAATTATTTATGAATCAAAATTAGATTTTGATAAAAACCTCACAGAACCTCACTGGGATCTTGCAAAAAAATATGATATCATTGATTTTGAGTTGGGAACTAAAATTACAGGCTCAGGATTTCCAGTATATAAAGGCATGGGAGCAAAATTGCAGCGCGCTTTGATTTCTTTTTTTCTTGACTATAATACTGATGCAGGATATGAGGAAGTTCAAATTCCCCACTTAGTTAATGAGAATTCTGCATATGGCACGGGTCAATTGCCTGACAAAGAAGGTCAGATGTATGTAGTTTCTAGTGAAAATTTATATCTGATTCCTACTGCTGAGGTTCCAATTACTAATATTTTTAGAGATGTAATCATTAGTGAATCTGATCTCCCTATTATGAGAACTGGGTATTCTCCGTGTTTTAGACGTGAAGCCGGAAGCTACGGATCAGATGTTAGAGGCTTAAATAGATTACACCAATTTGATAAAGTTGAAATTGTCAAAATTGAGCATCCTAAAGAATCATATCATTCACTACAAAAAATGAAAAATCACATTGAGGGAATTATTAAAAAATTAGATCTTCCCTATAGAATTGTTACTTTATGCGGCGGTGATTTAGGTTTTACTTCCGCCCTAACTTATGACTTTGAAATATTTTCACCAGCCCAAGAAAAATGGCTTGAAGTTTCGTCTGTATCCAATTTTGAAACCTTTCAATCAAATAGACTAAAAATTAGATATAGAGACAATAAAGGTAATATTGATTTAGTACATACTTTAAATGGTAGTGCTTTAGCTTTACCAAGAGTACTGGCTGCTATTTTAGAAAATAATCAATCTCATGACGGAATAAACGTCCCTAAAGTATTGCAGAAATACACTGGATTTTCCATTATAAAATAATTTAGGTTTGAATTTTGTAAAACCAAAAAAATCTTTAGGTCAGCACTTTTTAACTGACAAGAATGTTGCAAAAAAAATAACAGAATCATTAAAACCACTCACGAAAAATGTTCTCGAAATTGGGCCGGGAACCGGAATTTTAACAAGTTTTTTACTTAAAAAAAAATATAATTTAATTCTTGTGGAAATTGATGATGAATCTGTTGCTTTCCTTATCAATAGCTTATTAGTTGATGAAAAAATCATCATTAAAAAAGATTTCTTAAAATTAGATTTATCCGCTATTTTTTCAGGAAATAATTTTTCAATAATTGGAAATTTCCCATATAATATTTCTTCTCAGATTTTGTTTAAAATTATAGAAAATAAGCAGTTTATTTCTGACATGTGCGGAATGTTTCAATTAGAGGTCGCAAAAAGAATTTGCGAAAAGCCTGGAACAAAAGTGTATGGAATTTTATCAGTTTTAACGCAAGCGTATTTTGAAACCAACTTTTTATTCAAAGTTTCTAAAAATCTTTTTTATCCAGCTCCTAACGTGGAATCAGCTGTAATTTCTCTAAAAAGAAGAGAAAATTTTTATTTAAAGTGTAATGAGTTATTATTTTTTAGAGTAGTGAAGCTATCATTTCAACAAAGAAGAAAAAAAGTTAGAAATAGTTTAAAAACACTTAATTTATCAAATAATTTAAGAGAAGATGCTATCTTTGATAAAAGACCTGAGCAATTATCTGTCAATGATTTTATTAAGTTAACTTGCTCAATTGAAAATGACATTTAAATCTTCTTTGATGAATCAGGATCAAAAATATAAGAAATTCACAATATCTGATGAGCTTATTGAAAATATAATAAAGTTAATTGATGAATCAAATGATTCTAAGATCGTTAATAACTTTAAAAATTTTCATCATGCTGATATTGCTGAAGTTTTAGAAGAATTGAATTCTTACCAAGCTACCTACATAATTAAACTTCTTGATTCTGAAAAAACATCTGATGTATTAATGGAGTTAGATGAGGATTACAGAGAGAAAATCCTGAAAAATTTATCAATAAAAGAAATTGCTGAGGAGGTTGAAGAACTTGATACAGATGACGCTACAGACATAATTCTTGAACTTTCTGAAGAAAAACAAAAAAAGGTTATATCAAAAATTGTTGATGCTGAACATAAAGCTGATATTAAGGAATTATTAAAATATGAAGAAAATTCAGCAGGGGGATTAATGGCTAAGGAGCTAATAAAAGTAAATGAAAATTGGTCAGTTAACAGATGTATCAAGGAAATTAGGTCACAAGCTTCTGAGGTTACAAGAGTGCATTCAGTATATGTCGTAAATAATAAAAATGTTTTACTTGGAAGGCTCTCACTTAAGGATTTATTAGTTGCAAAAGATAGTTCAAAAATTAAATCAGTATTTATTTCTAATGTTGATTTTGTCTATGATACTGATTCAGCTGAACATGTTGCTAATGTTATGCAAAAGTATGATTTAGGAGCAATTCCTGTTGTAGATGCTATGAAAAAATTATTGGGAAGAATTACAATTGATGATATTGTAGATTTAATCAAGGAGGAAGCTGAAAAAGACTATCAGCTTGCTGCAGGTATCCTACAGGATGTTGATGTTGATGACAGTATATTTGAGCTAACTAGAGCTAGGCTACCATGGTTAATTTTTGGTTTATTCGGTGGTATTGGTGCAGCTTTTATTATGGGAGGATTTGATGAAATACTAATGCAGCATAAAATTCTTTTTTACTTTACGCCTCTTATTGCAGCGATGGCAGGAAATGTTGGTGTTCAATCCAGTGCTATTATAGTACAGGGCCTTGCAAATAGTGAAATTAAAGGAAGTATAAACAATAGATTATTTAAAGAGACTTTATTATCTGTTTTAAATGGGGTTATCCTTGCTATTATTCTTTTTGTTTTTATTTATTTGTGGAAAGACCAATTTTCGGTAGCCCTAGCGTTATCAGTATCACTTGTTGTTGTAATTATTGTTGCTGGAATTATTGGAACATTTATTCCCTTATTTTTGAATAGTAGGGGTATTGATCCCGCAATAGCGACTGGACCTTTTATTACAACTAGCAATGATATTTTTGGAATTTTGATTTACTTTTTAGTGGCTAAACTAATATTACAATTTTAAATTGAAAAATATACTCGTATTATGTACAGGTAACTCGTGTCGAAGTCAAATGGCACATGGGTATTTAAAAAAAATGCTTTTTGCAAATGCTAAAGTTTACAGCGCTGGGGTGAAAAAACATGGTCTTAATCTTGATGCTGTAAAAGTTATGGAATTAGATGGAATTGATATTTCTGATCATACTTCAAATTTAATAGAGGAATATTTGAACATTCATTTCAATTATATCATTACTGTTTGTGATCATGCCAATGAATCTTGTCCAATATTTCCAAATAAAGAATCAGTTAAACTTCACAAAAACTTTGTTGATCCTTCTAAAATAAAATTTGAAAATGATCAAAAAAAAATAGAGAAGTTCATCTATGTAAGAAACCTAATTAAAACTTATTGTTTCGATTTTGCTAATAAATTTTTTCCTGATAGATGAAATATTTTCCAATCATCTTTTAATTTAGCTCCCTTTTTTTTATAAAAATCAATTGCATTTATATTCCAATCTAATACTTCCCAGGAAACTCTTTTTACTTTCGTTTCGTTAGCATAATTAATAACTCTTTCAAATAATAAATTACCAATACCTTTATTTCTAAACTTTTTGGTTACAATTAAATCTTCTATGTGAATTGTTTTACCCTTCCATGTAGAAAACCTGTTGTATATTAACGCAATTCCAACAATCGAATTTTCTATTTCAGCTACAAAACATTTAAAAAGTGGGGTTTTTTTAAATCCATTTGCAATATAATATGCAACATCAATTTCAATTGCATCTGGTTCTTTTTCAAAGACCGCAAGTTCTTGAACTAAATCAAAAACCTTAGTCATATCATTTTCATTTGCCTCTCTTATTGAAATTTTCATATTATTTTTTTGTAGGTATCTAAAATAGATTAATTATAATTATTTATAAAAAAATATAATTTCTAATATATTTGCAAAAATTTATTTATTGAAAAATAAATTTTTTTTAGATCAGTATAATGAGTCGTCAATTTTTGATAGTCTCCGGAAAACTATTGCCAAAAATCAAAATATTAGTCTCAAAGGATTAATAGGTTCTTCATTATCTTTTTATTTCTCAAAACTCATTGAAAATTTTAGTCTTCAAAATTTTATCGTTTTTAAAACCAAAGAAGAATCCTTGTACTTTTTGAATGATATTGAATCCCTATTGCCAAAAGACAAGATTTTTTTCTTCCCTGAATCAAAAAAAGACTTTTATTCTGCCAATAAAACTAATAGTTATGACTTATTGCAAAGAACCGAATTGTTGGATTTTTTAAATTCAAAAAATAAACAAAGTTATATCGTAGTCACATACGTAAAGGCAATTTGTGAAAACTTGATTGATAAAAAAGAATTTATAAAAAGATCTATTGAGCTTAATATTAATCAAAGTATTTCTTTTGAAGGCTTAAACGAAGAATTATTTGATCTTGATTTTAGAAGAGAAGATTTTGTTATGGAGCCTGGTGAATTTGCTGTCAGAGGTGGTATTATTGATATTTTTCCATTTTCAAGTCAGGTACCTTACAGAATAGAATTTTTTGGTGATGAAATTTCTAGAATAAGATCTTTTGACATTGAATCTCAAAGATCAGATAAAAATTATGAATCAATAAAAATTGTATCTAACATATTGATAAATTTAGACAAAGAGAATATCTCTAATATTTTTCAAATAATAGAAAAAAATTGTTTAATATTTCTTGAAGATATTGAAATAGTTTCTGATGAATTATCTAATTTCCTTGATTCTCAAAAGGTGTATTTTTCAAAGGCTCAAAAAAAAGAAAACTATGTTAAGCCTGAAATACAATTTATTCATGTTAATGTATTTTTAAAAGCAATAAATAACTTTAAAGTAATTGAATTTGATTCAAAAAAGTCTAATTCAGATTTTAGATTTAATATTTTACCTCAACCTTCATTTAACAGAAATTTTGATTTATTTATCCTGGAGATTAAAAAAAGAATTAATGATGGTTTTCGAGTTAATTTATGTTGTACAAACATACAGCAACAAAAAAGACTTAAGCAGATTTTAACCGATTTAAATTCAGACTTTATTATTGATCCATTGATTCTTGCTGTGTCAAAGGGATTTATTGATAACGATGAAAAAATTGTTTTTTATACAGATCATGAACTTTTTGAGCGGTACCATAAGTTTAAATTAAGAAGGAGATATAAAAACCATTTATCAATTGCTCTAAAACAAATCAATAATCTCAAAAAAGGGGATTACGTAACTCATATTGATCATGGAATTGGAAAATATATTGGTTTAGAAAAAATTGATGTGGATGGGAATATGCAAGAATCAATAAAATTGATATATGGAGATAGAGATATATTATATTTAAGCATACACTCCCTACATAAGATTTCTAAGTATTCAGGAAAAGACGGAAAAAATCCAAAAATATACAAGTTAGGAAGTAAAGCATGGGCATTATTAAAACAGAAAACCAAAAAGAACGTAAAGAAGATTGCTTATGACCTTATAAAGGTGTACGCTGAAAGAAAACAAAAAAAAGGTTTTAAGTATGATGAAGACAGTTATTTGCAAAATGAATTGGAAGCATCTTTTATATATGAAGATACTGAGGATCAAAACAGGGTTACGCTGGACATAAAAAAAGATATGGAAAGTGACCAACCCATGGATAGACTAATATGCGGTGACGTTGGATTTGGAAAAACTGAATTAGCTATAAGAGCAGCTTTTAAGGCAGTTGACAACAATAAGCAAGTTGCTGTTCTCGTCCCAACTACAATACTTGCTTTTCAGCATTTTAAAACTTTTTCATCGAGATTAAAAGAATTTCCTGTTTCTGTAAATTATTTAAATAGGTTTAAAACCAATAAGGAAAAAGAAGAGATAATTAACAATATTAATAGCGGAAATATTGATATCATAATTGGAACTCATCAGCTTGTAAATAATAAAATAGCATTTAAAGATTTGGGATTATTAATAATTGATGAGGAACAAAAGTTTGGAGTTAATGTTAAAGATAAGCTTAAATCATTAAGAAAAAATATTGATATTTTAACCCTTTCAGCAACTCCTATCCCCAGAACATTGCAATTTAGCCTTATGTCAGCAAGAGATTTATCATTAATAACAACTCCACCTCCAAATAGATATCCAATAAAAACTAGTGTTATTAGATTTGATAAGGAGATGCTTACAAAAGCTATTCGATATGAAATCGAAAGGGGTGGACAAGTATTTTTTGTGAACAATAAAATTCAAAATATAGAGGAAATTGCATCTCTTTTAAAGGGTCTGGTTCCAGAATCTAAAATAGCAGTTGCTCATGGAAGGATAACTGGTAAAAAACTTGAATCTTTAATGATAAGATTTATAAATAATAAATTTGATATTTTAGTTAGCACAACCATTATTGAAAGTGGTTTAGATGTTCCAAATGCAAATACCATTTTTATTAATAATGCAAATAATTTTGGATTAAGTGATTTGCATCAAATGCGTGGCAGGGTAGGAAGAAGTAATAAAAAAGCATTCTGCTATTTAATTACCCCTGAGTTTAATAAAATGTCTGATGAAGCTAAAAAGAGAATAACTGCTTTGGAGTATTATTCAGATTTGGGAAGTGGTTTTAATATAGCAATGAAAGATCTTGAAATTCGCGGAGCTGGTGATTTACTTGGCGGCGAGCAAAGTGGATTTATAAATGAAATGGGATTTGAAACATATCAAAAAATATTAGATGAAGCAATTAATGAATTAAGAGATACTGAATTTAATGATATTGAATTTAATATTGATAATATAAAAAGTGTAGCAAAAGTTATTTTTGAAACTGACTTAAATTTAATGTTTCCAAATTATTATATAAATAGTAATTCGGAAAGACTAGATTTATACACAAGACTGAGTAAGATTTCAAATCAATTAGATTTGACCAATTTTGAAAATGAGTTAATTGATCGTTTTGGGAAAATACCCATAGAATCAATTAATCTATTGAAGAGTATTAAGTTGCGTTGGCTTGCTGATACTTTAAGTATCGATAAGATTATTATGAAAAAAGGGTATATGATATGCCATATAAAAAACATCATGTCGTCTAAAGCAAGTATTAATGTTCAAATGTTTTTAGCATACTCTACAATTAATAAAAATATATCTTTTCGAGAGAAAAAAGTAGAGAATGTAAGCAAGCTAATTTTGAGGATTCCAAATATCAAAAATGTAGAAAGTGCATTGGAAGTTTTAAAAAACATTAGATCTAATTAGAGAATCTAATTTCACTTTTATTTTTACTTACATTAATTTCAACATTTCTTCCAAAAATCAATGGGAAATTTTTCTGACCGTGTCCAGCTGGAAATCCATAAATAACAGGGAAATTATATTCTTTTACAATTTCATTAATAATCTCATGTAAATTTTTTCCAAATTCTGTTTCATTTTTTCTTATGTCAGTAAAATCTCCAACAATCAAGCCACTACATTTATTAAAATAGTCAGCACGCTTGAGGGAATGGAGCATTCTATCTATGTGATAAAGATATTCACCAACTTCTTCAATAAAAATAATCTTGTTAGTTGTGTCGATAGAAGATTTAGATTGTAGTAAACTTTGCAATAAGGTAAGGTTCCCTCCAACCAACTTACCGCTAGCCTCTCCAGTAATATTGTATTTATTACTTTCAATCACATAATGTAGATCTCCTTTTCCAAAAATAATATCTTTCAATATTTTAATTGATTCATCATCTACAGAAATATCTTCTAAACTTTTACTCATGACCCCGTGTAAGGATTCAACTCCTAAGTTGTGAATATCATTATGAATGGCTGTGATGTCTGAGTATCCTATGACCCATTTGGGATGTTTTAATAAATTATCATAATTAATTTTATCTATAATTCTCATAGTTCCATATCCACCCCTTGCACACCAAATTGCTTTTATTTTATTGTCATCAATTGCATTTTGAAAATCCTTTTCCCTATTAGCATCTGTTGATGAAAAATGGCCATATCTATCATAAATATTTGATCCAAGTACTACATTAAGACCCCAGCTTTCCATGAGACTAATAGATTTGTCCATATACTCATCATAATCTTTTAAAACACCGGATGGAGCAATAATTGAAATTGTATCGCCAATTTTTAAATTTTTTGGTCTAGTAAGTTTGTCCATTTTGTGAGATATTTGTGAGAAGCCTAAAGAAAGGGTGAAAAATGTTACTATAAAAAAAAAATTTACTTTCATTAACCAAACTTTAAATAACTACATCTAATTATCCTTATTAGTAAAATTGTTACTTTTACTAATATAAAAATTATTCTTGAGTAAAACCTTCACAATAACCGCAGCCCTTCCTTACACAAACGGACCTATTCATATTGGACATCTAGCGGGTGTATATGTTCCAGCTGATATTTATGCTAGGTTTCTCAGAATCAAGGGTAATGATGTTGCGTTTATTTGTGGAAGTGACGAGCATGGAGTTCCAATTACATTGAAAGCTAAAAATGAAAATTCTACTCCACAAAAAATTGTTGATAGATATCACAAAATTATTAAGGACAGCTTTGATGAATTTGGAATTTCATTTGACAATTATTCAAGAACTTCAAATAAGATTCATCATAAAGTTGCATCAGACTTTTTTATCAAGCTTAATGATAAAAATTGTTTTGAGGAAAAAGAAAATGATCAATATTATGACTCCAAAGAGAATCAATTTTTAGCAGATAGATTTATTATTGGTACATGTCCTAAGTGTGGTCATTCAGAAGCATATGGAGATCAGTGTGAAAAATGTGGAGCAAGCTTAAATTCTGCTGATCTTATTAATCCTAGGTCAGCTATTTCGGGTAATAAGCCAGACTTGAAAAAAACCAAACATTGGTATCTAAAATTAGATAAATTTCAAGATTTTTTAAAAGATTGGATTCTTAGTCAAAATAAAGATTCTTGGAAGTCAAATGTTATTGGACAGTGTAAGTCATGGCTTGATGAAGGACTTAAACCAAGGGCTGTAACTAGAGATTTAGATTGGGGTGTTCCTGTGCCAATTTCGAATGCTGAAGGTAAAGTTTTATATGTTTGGTTTGATGCCCCTATTGGTTATATATCATCTACAATTGAATGGGCAGAAAAAAATAAAATAAATTGGGAAAAATTTTGGAAAGATCCCAAAACTGAGTTGGTTCATTTCATTGGAAAAGACAATATAGTTTTTCACTGTATTATTTTTCCATCTATGTTAAAAGCACATGGAGAATTTATTATGCCAAAAAATGTGCCTGCAAATGAATTTTTAAATTTAGAGGGTTCAAAAATATCAACCTCAAAAAATTGGGCAGTATGGCTGCCAGATTTCTTAAAAGATTTTCCCAATCAGCAAGATGTTTTGAGATATGTTTTGACTATTAATGCTCCAGAAAATAAGGATAATGATTTTACATGGAATGACTTTCAGTTAAGAAACAATAGCGAATTAGTTGCTATATTGGGAAATTTTATAAATCGTGTAACTGTTCTTACTAAGAAATATTATGATTACAATATTCCTGCAGCAGAAAATATTCAAGATTCTGATTATGAAATATTGAATGAAATAAAGTTAAATATTAATCAGATTGAAAATCTAATTATGAACTTTAAATTCAGAGAGGCATGTTTTGAATTTATGAAAATAGCTCGTTTAGGAAATAAGTATCTTGCGGATCAAGAACCATGGAAATTAATCAAATCAGACCCGCTTAGAGTAAAGACTATAATGTTCGTTGCATTACAAATTAGCGCAATAATTTCAATTGTCTCCGAGCCGTTTATGCCAAATACATCCAAAAAAATTAAGAGACTTCTTAACCACGAAAGTCATGATGTTTTATGGGATTGGGATCAGTTAATTGAGCTAAAATTTTTAATTAAACCGGGTGTTAAAATTAATGAGCCTGAACTATTATTTTCAAGAATTGAAGATGAACAAATTGAAAACCAGTTAGCAAAACTAAAATCTTAAAACTAAGTTTTACTCCCAAATAATTTTACTATTACTATTGTGCCAATTGCTATAGTCTGATTTGTATTTCTTGTCCACATTTCCTCTCTTAATTTTCATGGTTGGGGTAAGTATAGTGTTTTCTGGAGTCCAATTATCTTTACAGATAATTATTGTTGAAACTCGTTTATGACTTGCAGAATTTGAATTTATTTTTTCTAATTCTGATTCAAGAATTTTGGTCAATTCACTTTTATCTTGATTTTTTCCATTTTCAGAAAGATTAGTAAGTAAAATTGGCTGAGGAATATCTAGACCAACGATACACATTTGTCCAAGCTGTGATATTTCGCTGAATAAAACTTCAATCTTTGCGGGATCAATAAATTCTCCTTTGCTAGTTTTAAATGTATCTTTTACTCTACCGGTAATAAACAGATGGCCATCTTTATCAATATATCCTTTATCACCTGTGTGTAACCATCCATTTTTAATAGTATTTTTAGTTGTTTCTTTATCATTGTAATAGCCTATCATAACATAGGGCCCTCTCATTAAAATTTCTTCCGAGTGTTCATCAATCTTAATTTCAACATTTGGTTGTACTTTTCCCACTGATCCAGGCTTATTAAAATTATTTCCAGGTATTTGTGTTGTGATAGCACAATTCTCTGTCATTCCATATCCAACTGTAATATTGACACCAATTTTTCTAAACCAATTTCTTTGAGAGACTTGCATGGCAGCAGCACCAGAAACTACAACTTTAGCCTTGCTTAATCCCAACTTCTTTTTTAAAATATTTTTGATGAGTAGAGAAACAAGAGGTATAGACAGTAGCAAGTCAAGTTTTTTCTGATCAAATTTGGAAAGAATTGCACCCTGAAATTTCGTGTAAATTCTAGGAACTCCAAAAAATACACTTGGTTGGATCTCCTGTAGATTTTTAACAAAAGTTTCAATGGACTCTGTAAATGAAATAGTTCCACCATTTTTAAATGCAGTGAATTCAATAGCTATTCTCTCAGCAATATGGTTCATTGGCAGATAGGAAAAAAATCTATTATTTCCGTTAAAATCAACACCTAAGGGATTATATTCCTTGGTATACATGATGTCAGTACTTTGATTAGTATCAAAAGTTAAAACAACCCCTTTGGGATCTCCAGTGGTTCCTGAGGTAAAAATTATTGTCCAAATATCACTAAGTTTTGGATGATAATCTTCTTCTTGTGGAATAAATCTATTAATAAATTTATCCCACTGATATCCTTCTTTAACTTTGGAATTATTTTCATAATGTGGAAATGCTATTATTGGCATTTCTTTTTTTACTCCAGTTTTTATTTCATCCCAATTCTCAAGTTTTCCAACAAACAGAGCTTTGACATCTCCAAATTCAAGCAGGTTTTTAATTTCATCTGGTTTGAGGTTTGGAAAAAAAGGAACCGAAATGTAGCCAGCCATAATTATAGCAAGATCCGCAATTATCCATTCTCTACAATTTTTGGAAATTAACCCTATGTGGCTGCCCTTTTTTAAATTTAAACTTTTTAGACCAGTTGCAAGTTTTCTAGCCATGATTCCTGTTTCTCCCCAAGTATATTCCTCCCACTTATTTCCAAAGGGTTGTCTTAAAAAAGGTTTGTTTTTTAATTTTTTTTCCCAATCGTAAAATCTAAAATGGTATTTATTAGTAGACATAGTTTAGTTTGTTTGTTGCAATCAAATTACAAAAAATTGAATTTATATTATTAAAAAAATTAAATAGATTATAGTAGTGGTACCAAGTCTTTGCTAAGATCAAATACATATGGTAAAATGTAGTACACAATAAGTGAAATGACAATTACAGAAAATAAATTCATCCAAATACCCTTTTTAAACATATCTTCAATCTTTAGTAGACCTGATCCAAAAACAATAGCATTTGGAGGAGTCGCAACCGGAAGCATAAATGCACAAGAAGCTGCTAATGTTGCGCTAACCAGCAAAAAGTATGGATGAACATTAATTGCCAAAGCCATTGTTACTAAAACTGGAAGTAACATAGCTGTAGTGGCCATATTTGATGTCAGCTCTGTTAGTAGGTTAATTGATACTACAATTATTAATATTAATAAAAATAGAGAAACTCCATTCATAGTAGATAATAGATTAGCTATCCAAAGAGCTAATCCACTTTTCCCAAAGGCAGATGCAATAGCCATTCCACCACCAAATAATAATAATATTCCCCATGGTAATTTAATTGTGTCTTCCCAATTTAGTAAGGGTTTATTTTTTTTATCTGGAATTATAAAAAGTACAATTGCAAAAGAGATTGCAATTATTGTATCGTCTAGAAATGGAATTATTTTTACAAGTTGCTTTCTAAATATCCAACCGAACGCAGTTAAACCAAAAATGACAGAAACTTTTAATTCTTCATTAGAAAATTTACCTAATTTTTTAAGTTGATTATTTATTTCTTGTTTTCCTGAAGCCTGATTTTTATCTTCAAATGAAAAAGCAACTTTGGTAAGATATATCCAGCAAATCATAAGAAGAAATAATGAAACTGGTAAACCAAATTTTGACCACTCAAGCATACCAATTTCAATTCCATAGCTTTCTTTTACAACTCCTGCAAAAATCATATTTGGAGGAGTTCCAATCAATGTAGCCATTCCACCAATTGAAGCACTGTATGCTATTGCAATCATCAATGATTTTCCAAAGTTGATATTTTCATATGAATTATTACTTTCAGAAACTTTTGAAATAATTGCCATCCCAACAGGCAGTATCATAATTGTTGTTGCAGTATTAGAAATAAACATTGATAATACTGCTGTTGCTATCATAAACCCTAAAATTATTCTAGATTTTTTAGTTCCTGTAAATTTTATAATGCTTAGAGCTACTCTTTTGTGTAAATTCCATTTTTCAATCGCTAACGCAATTATAAAACCACCAACAAAAAGAAAAACCAAATTGTGTCCATAGGATGCTGTAGTTGATTTGATATCAAGGCCACCGGTCAGAGGAAATAACACAATTGGAAGAAGAGCAGTAACCGAAATTGGAACACATTCAGTTATCCACCAAATTGCAATCCAAATAGTAGAGGATAAAATGCTTTTAGCATCAGGGTTAAGGTTTTCAGGATTAAAAAATAACATTACTAGAGCAAACAGAACTGGTCCAAGAACTAACCCGATTTTTTTCTTTGAAATTTTCATTTAATTATTAATTAAATTTAAAGCGAATTGTAAGCTTGGTTGCCATGAATGATTTGTATTGGGTATAATATCTAAATTCCAATTAAATTCATAGTTATTTTCTGATGCGATATTATTTGAAACATTGTAAAAGTGTAACGCTCTATCCAATCTGTTGATTCCTTGAGCATCAGCATAATCGTTTCTTCTTAGTCCGTATGCATTGGGATTATTATCTAGTTCACCTACAATATAGTACACTTCTTTTGAGAATAAATTTTCAATGTTGTTAAAATCAAGTATAGAATTTGCATAGCCATATGGGAAGTCAATATTAGTATCTATAACTGTGTACCAACCTGGTGCTGCAACAATTGCTTTTGAAAATCTAGCCAGTGGTTTAAATAATATAAACCTTTGAACAAATTGAGCGCCAGCTGAATATCCTATAATGTTATATTCTTCATTCGTAAGGTTCAAGCTAGTGGTCATAGAATCAAATAGTGGTTCAATTAATGAAAATGTCCAATTATCTTCATCATTTAATGTTTCCTCACTTGGGTTGTCTCCATCCTCATACACATTACCTAATATGTATTGATCACCTAATGAAAAATTTATAGCATCAATTTTAGGTGCGATAATTATTTGGTTATATTGATTTGCGCTTGTGATCATGCTATTTCTCATTTCCTCAGCATCTCGTCCTCCTCCATGCATGGCAAAAAAGATTTTAGATTCATTATTGTAGTTGTTTGGAACATAATAATAAATTTCAATTTCAAAATCTCTAATTGGATATAAAAAAACACCGCTTCCGCTTTCTATCTCGGAAATGATTTGCGGAGTTATGTTTGAAGTAAATGTGATTTCAGATTTCTTACAAGAAGTTGAAAAAATAAAAATACATACTATAAAGAAAACTTTAAAAAATGATTTTAGCATTAAATTTTTTTATATGTTAGTGTAAACATAAATAAAAATACACATTAAAAATGAGGTTTCAACTATTTTATATTCTGGCAACTTTTTTTATAATATCTTCTTGTGATACTGAGGATATATTACCTGCAATTACACTAGACGTTAGTGATTTACAGTTTGATGAAAACTATGTAGATTCAATTCAAATTACAGCAAGTATAAATGTTCCTGCAGATGAAGATATTGACTTAACTATTTTAACAAATGGTTCGGCTACTTTAGATGATGATTATAGTATTAGCTCTTCTTCTATCATTATTTCTGAGGGATTTTCTTCTGGCTCAGTATCCATTGTTTTAATCGATGATCTTGAAAGTGAAGGGGATGAAAATATTGAAATTGATATTTCCTCTGCAGGAAACTTTCTTTTTTTAAACCCTCAAGTATCCATAATAATTATTGATGATGATTTTGATACAGACGGAGATGGAATAGTAGATGTAAATGATAGTTGCCCAGAAACTGCAGGTCCGGTTGAGGGATCTGGATGCCCTGATTCTGACGGTGATGGTATTTATGATAATGAAGACCAGTGTCCTGACGAGCCTGGAGATGCTGAAAATAGTGGTTGCCCAATCGTTGATACAGATGGAGATGGAGTATTAGATGGCTTTGATGATTGTCCAAATGAGCCAGGACCTGCCCAGTATAACGGTTGCCCCTCTCCTCAAATAGTTATTAATGAAGTTTTGTATGATCCGCCTACGCCTAATAATTTGGGAGATGCTAATGGAGACGGCACACGTGAACCTCAAGAAGATGAGTTCATTGAATTTTATAACTATGGGGGTGATTTAGATATTTCTGGATGGTCTGTTCATGACAATGCTCAGGAAAGACACATATTTCCTGAAGGAACAGTAATACCAGCTGGAGGTGTATTAGTTTTATTTGGTGGTGGAACTCCAACTGGAACTTTCGGTGGTTCTATTGTTCAGGTTGCTTCTGAGGGTATTTTAAACATGAACAATGGTGGAGATTTTGTTACCGTTTATGATAGCAATGATATTTCTATTTTAACATTTGATATTGAGCCACTTTCAAATAATCCAGATGAATCCTATACTAGAAATCCTGATATTACTGGAGAGTTTGAACAACATGCTGGAATAGTTGAAGCCAATGGGGCATTATTCTCACCAGGAACGAGAGTTGATGGCTCTAATTTTAATTAATATGAAATATTTAAAACTATTACCATTTCTATTTTTTGTTTTTAATCTTAATGCACAAGACGTTGAGATGCAATCCTACACGTTTGGTGAAGGATTAAAATTTGTTGGCGAATCTGGTTATAATTTGAAACTAACTGGTTATGCTCAACCAATGTCAGAATTGAAAAGAATTAGTTCGGAAGAGTCTAATTCATCCAGATATAGAATGAGAAGAGTTCGTCTAAGAATGGATGGCCAATCGAGTAATGAGAGATTTAAGTATCGATTTCAAGTAGATCTCAGTGGAGTTTCAGAAATTGGTGAATCAGACGCGGATCC
>NTKO01000030.1 GCA_002457735.1 Bacteroidetes bacterium MED-G13
CTGAAACTGGACAACAGGTTTACGTATTTACTGAATTCTTAGACGAGGCCTATTCTTACATTCAAACGGATCCAATTATTTATGAAAATTATTATGACCCTAACTGCGAATTGAATAGTGGTCCATTCACGCAAGACTATTGTGCCATTACATTAGTAGACTGTAGTGCTGGCCCTGTGTCTAGCTCTTATTGTTATCCTAATAATGATACTACTCAGTTTGAGTATGTTAGCTCAGACGGATCACCGCTAAATTTAACTATCGACTCTGGATCAGTAGAAAATAATTTTGATGAACTTATTATTATAGACTCCGACGGAATAACAGAACTATATAACGGTTATGGAAATACAGGAGATATCACAGGACTTACTTTCCAATCTACGGGAGATACTATTTTCTTTTCTGTTGCAAGTGATGGATCCATAAGTTGCGAAAGCGGAAGTGCATCCTTAATAGATGGAATAAACTATACGGTTGCTTGTGCAACCTGCGTGAACCCATCTGCAGAATATTCAGTTATCGATGACTGTGCAAACGGAGATCAATTCTTAATTGATGTAAATATAACAGACCTAGGATCTGCAAGCTCAGTGAGCATCTACGATAATCAAGGATCTGCTGGGATCCATGTAACACAAACAGGTGTTACACAAATGGGACCTTACCCCTTCCAAACAGAAATAATTATTACTGTATCTAATGATGAAGATGTAAACTGCGTGATTAACAGCAGCCCTATTCAACTATTTGCATGCCCACCCGAAAATGATAATTGTGATGGAGCGATTACAATTGATGCAAATGATGGTGATACTTGTGATGCTTTTGGCTCTGGAACTTTAGTTGCTGCAACACCATCCCCGGAGTTGACAACTTGCGCTGGAAGTTATGATGATGATGTTTGGTTTGAATTTACTGCAGTTTCCGAAAATCATGCTATCAGTCTCTATAATGTAATTGGTGATACGCAAGACTTGTATCATGTGCTCTATGAAGGAGATGATTGCAGTAATTTAACTGAACTTTATTGTAGTGATGATAACAACAGTACTGTGAATGGGTTGACAGTTGGGAATAATTACCTGATTAGAGTGTACTCATTCGGATCTGCGGAACTTACTAATTCAACTTTTGATATTTGTGTATTTACAGTTCCTCCTCCAATATTAACGGACGCAACTATTTATACAGTAGATGAAATAGTAACAGAAATACTTATTGATTCAGAATGTGATCAAGCATTTAATGTGACTTACTCAACTGGTACTGATTTTGGAAGTACAAATGGTATTGGATATTTTGAGTCCAATGGATCCTCTTGGCCATTTGAAAATGGATTAATTATGACCTCTGGAGATATAGTAAATGCCGTGGGGCCTGAAAGCGGAACGATTAGTGATGGTGGATTTGATTGGCCTGGAGATGCAGATTTAGAGAATTATATTGATGATTTAAATCCTGGTGATAGCAATAACGCATCTGTTGTAGAGTTTAACTTTGTTCCACTTTCTACAAGTATTAGCTTTGATTATATTTTTGCAGCTGAAGAATATGGAATATTTCAATGTGGATACTCTGATGCCTTTGCCTTTTTACTGACTGATTCCTCTGGAAATACAACGAATCTAGCAATTGTTCCAGGAACTAATGATCCTGTTTCTGTTTTCACAGTTCGTGACAACCAATACAATGATGCATGTGATTCTGTGAATGAAGAATGGTTTGGTAATTTCTATGGAGCAGGCGGATTACCACCACTGATAAGCCCTACTAATTTTATCGGTCATACAGAGGTATTAACAGCGCAAGCTGATGTTACACCTAATGAATTATACACAATTAAGCTTGTAATAGCTGATGCTTTAGATGCTGCTTTTGATTCTGCAGTATTTATTGATGGTGGAAGTTTTAATTTGGGTCAATTAGACCTTGGTGAAGATATTTTAGTTTCCTCAGGAAATGCCTTATGTGCCGGTCAAGAAATTTCATTAGATGCTAGTCCTCTTCCAAATAATTCTACTATTGAATGGTTTATGGATGGAACATTAATCGAAGGAGAAAATCAAGACACCTTAGTTGTTAATCAAACCGCATTTTATAGTGCAACCATCACAGTTGACAATACAAATTGTACTTACTCTGATGATATATTAGTAGAATTTTTTGAAGTTCCAAATATCGTTCCTGTCACCAATGATATTGTAAAATGTGCCAATGAAGGATTTACACTAGAGGTAGATGTACTTAATAGCGATTTACTTAATTCACTGACATACATTTGGACTTTGGATGGAGTAGATATACAAACAGGGTCTGAAAACACCTACTTCTTAAATGATAGCGCTGAAGAATTTGGTGAATTTACTGTAACCGTGTTTGATGATGTTACATACTGTTGGAATACTACAACAATTACTGTTGATTTTTATGAGAATAGCTATTGTGTTGACTTACCGCAAGGACTATCTCCTAATGATGACGGGTTAAATGATTGTATGATTCTTGATCATTTAGAGGCAGAGGAAGACATCAATAAGGTTGAAGTATTTAACAGATACGGTACTAAAATTTATGAGTTAAATGAATACGTAGATCAGTGGTGTGGTTTTGATAATGAGGGCAATAGAGTTCCCGTTGGAACCTACTTTTATATAATATATTTTAATTCAGATAAAGAACCATTAACAAGCTGGATTTACGTTAATTATTAATTAAAAACTATGAAAAAAATCATTTTTATTTTACTTATTTGTTTGCTTTCCAAACAAAGTTTTGGGCAACAGGACCCTCAATATACACAATACATGTATAATATGAATATCATTAACCCAGCATATGCAGGATCTACTGATGCTACTAGCATTGGTGTTTTATACAGAGATCAGTGGGAAGGAATTGAGGGAGCACCAAAAACTGCAACCATGAATGTACATTTGCCTGTAGGTAAAAATATTGGTTTAGGAGTTTCCGCAATTTCTGATGAAATTGGACCGGTAAGTGAAACTAATCTATATGTTGATTTTTCATATACTCTAAAATTAGCTAATAGTAACAGACTTGCATTTGGTTTGAAAGCTGGAGCAACTTTTCATGATATTGGTCTCATTGGTTTAGACCTCATTGACCCCAATGACCCATTCTTTGCTAATGACATTAATGAAAATACTCCCAATTTAGGAGCAGGAATTTACTTTTATAAGCCCAATAAATATTACGCCTCATTCTCTGTTCCAAATATTTTAGAATCTATACATTTAGACAGTAATGAATATAATATTGGATCAGAAACTAGGCATATGTTTGCAGCCGCTGGATATGTTTTTGACATAAATAATGATTTTAAATTAAAACCCCATGCTTTTATGAAATATGCTATAGATACTCCGGTAAGTTTTGATCTTAATGCTAATTTATTTATGTATGATTTAGTAGAATTAGGAATTGGTTACAGAACAGATGATTCAGTTACAGCAATGATAAATTTTTTGATTTCTGACTTTGTTAGAATTGGTTATGCATATGATAGTATACAGTCAGAGCTAAATTTTATCACAAAAGCATCACACGAGATTTTTATAAATTTTGATATTAATCTAAGAGCTAAAGTTTCAAGATCTCCTAGATATTTTTAATGGAATAAATAATTAATATGAAAAAAAACTTAATAATAACAGTACTTGCATTAATCAGCTTTAGCTATGTTAATGCACAAGATAGTTCAACAAAAAGAGCAGATAAATTATTTGATCGTTTTGAGTTTGTAAAATCTGCAGAAAAATATTTAGAGCTTATTGAGGATGGAAATGAAACTGATTATATAATAAAAAGATTAGCCGATTCCTATTATAATATATATGACTCTAATGAAGCTGAAAAGTGGTATGCTAAAATTATAAAAAATAAAGATCCAGAGGTGATTTATAGATATTCACAAATGCTAAAAGCGAATGGCAAATATAAAGAATCCAACAAATGGATGTCCTCTTTTTCTGAAATGCGACCTTATGATTCAAGGGCAATTGCATTTAAAAATACTCCTAACTATATTGATAAAATTATTGGAAGAGGGAAAAAATTTAATATTCAAAATATTGATATAAATAGTGAATATTCTGATTTTGGCTCTATCCTAAAAGACAAAAAAATATATTTCACTTCATCTAGGAATACAGACAGGAAATCCTATGGATGGAATGATGAACCATTTCTTGACATATACTCATCCACTATTAATGAAAAAGGATCTTTCCTTGAGCCAAATTTATTGGAAGAATTAAATAGTAAATTTCATGAGGGTATTTTATCTTTTTCTTCTGATGGTAATACAATTTATTTTACTCGTGAGAGTTTTTATGAGAAAGAGTTTGAGAAAAGTGAAGAAAATAAAAATAAATATGGACAATCCTATATTTACAAAGCAACCAAACTAAAAGATAAGTTTAATATAATTGAGTCCTTAGATATAAACGATCCAAGCTATTCAAATAAAAATCCAATGGTTAGCCCAGACGGAAAGCATTTGTATTTTTCATCCAACAGGGCTGGAGGTTTTGGGATGTATGACATCTACAAAGCAAGTATCAATGATGACGGAACATTATCTGATGTGGAGAACTTAGGTCAAAATATAAACTCAGAAGGACAAGAAGGTTTTCCATTTTTAAGTAATGATAATGTCCTTTACTTCTCATCTGATGGACACCTTGGCATTGGCGGATTAGATGTATTTTATTCTAGATATATCGATGGTAAATGGTCTAATGTTAGAAATGTTGGAATTCCAGTTAACAGTGGTGCTGATGACTTTGCGTTCATAATTGATGAAGAAAATATAAATGGGTTTGTTTCCTCAAATAGACCAGGCGGTGTTGGTAAAGACGATATCTATGCATTGAAAAAAATAAAACCGATTTGCGATATTTTATTGGAATCTACTGTTGTTGACTCCAAGACAAATAATCCTATTGAAACAGCTTTAACTTCTATAAGCGATGGTACTGGAGTTATTGAAAATACTAAAGAATCGAATGTTGACGGATTAGTAGCATACATTTTAGAGTGTGGCGATGAATTTAATTTAGTTGCAAGTAAAGAAGGTTATGAAACTAAGTCTGTTGCAGTTAAATTAACTGAGAATGATCCTCCTATGCTGACTATCATGCTTGATCCAATTGAAGAGTTAATAGTAGATACAAAAGTTGAACTAAATAATATCTATTTTGATTTTGATAAGTTTAATATTACAAGTAAAGCTGCATTTGAACTTGACAAACTTGTAGCTGTAATGAATATGTATCCTGAGATGAAAATAACAGTTGAATCACATACAGATTCCAGGGGAACTTCATCTTACAATAAAGGGCTTTCAGAAAGAAGAGCAAAATCAACGGTTCAATATGTAATATCCAAAGGAATTAATGAAGACAGACTAAAAGCAATTGGAATGGGAGAAGAGGTGTCATTATTTGATTGTTCAAAAGGGTGTAACGAAGAACAACACTCACAAAATAGAAGATCTGAATTTATAATTGAATAACTACTAAAAAATAAATTCTATTTCTTGTTGTAAATCAGCATGTAGACTATTTGCTACAGGACAATTTAATGCTACTTTTTTCAAACCTTGCTTTTCCTTTTCAGATAATTTGTTGCCTTCAAAAATAATTTCAATTTTTAACTTCGAAATTTTTCTTGGATTGGAAGTCATGATCTTATTAATCCTTGAATAAACATTCGGCATTAAAATCCCATTTTTTTCAGCATAAATACCCATTACTGTTATCATGCATGTGCCTAATGCTGTGGCAACCAAATCCGTTGGTGAAAACGACTCCCCCTTACCATTGTTATCAACTGGGGCATCTGTAATAATTTTTGTATTTGAAGCTATATGGGTTGAGGAAACTCTAAACTCACCAAGATAGTTACTCTCTATTTTATGGCTCATAAATGTTTTACTCTCCAGTTACTAAAACATTATCAATTTCATATGTAGCAGAAGAGCTATCTGAAACATATTTAAAGGCAATGTATATAGTTTGACCAACATAAGATGATAAATCAATATTTCCTGAATCTGTCCAAGAAGACCAGCTAGTATCATCTGTATCCAGTGTTGCAGATATAAGATCCCAATTTCCATCATCATTTGGATTACCTTCATTATAATCTGTGCCAATATATACTGTAAGTTCAGGTCCTGAATAACGAACAACAGACTGAAAAGTAAGTGTGGCAGATGATAAGCCACCCAGATTCACAGGGTTACTTATTAGCCAATCTTCATTTTCAACACTACCTCCACTAAATCCTGAAATCTTTGCACTTGGAGCTGGATTTCCATAAGGCGTAATCTCCCACTCTTGTGGTCCAACTATACTTTTTACAAACCAATTATTTAATGTGTTTGATGAAAAATCATCTGAAAATAATGGGTCACATCTTGCTACATCAAAACTCACATCATCAGCAGAATTTAATACCATAACTCTGTTATCCCCAAAATAATCCCTTGTAATGATACCAACAATTGATCCACTACCATCCGTAGGTAAAATTCTATCATTAAAATTAGAAAATGCACTAGTTTCAACCTTTAAAGAACCAGAATCTACACAACTCTCTAAATCTCTTTGAGTATCATATTGCTCCGTAGGCTCTACATAAGGTAATCCTTCTAAACCAGTTGCAAATTGTGAATTAATTGCACTAGTATAAATACCAATATGTGAATCATTAATATCTCCTAAATTTAATTCAAGAGGAGCAACATCAAATGTATTAACAGATCTGATAATTGTACTTGGAATATTACTTTCAGCAATTGCATCAATTTCATCACTACCCGGCGAAGCATGACCGATAGAAATAACGCCATCACCAGAATTTGTTTCTCCAATATATAATCCTTGAAGTCTTACATAAACTTCCCTTCCAAAATTAAATTGGTTATAACTATCCACTTGATTTATTACCACCTTAATTCCGGAAGTAGGGCTTGCATATTTGTCTTGCATATAAAACTCCTTGTAAAAATTCCCAGTGAAATCAGACGAAATAACATATCCTTTTACAACTAAGTTGGATTCGATCAGATTCACTTCGTCTTCAATAAAATAATTTTTCGCTTCAGAAATAGAAATCAAGTCTGCTGAACCATTGTCAATTTCAGAAAGTAATTGAGTTAGGTTTTCATTTTCCTCCAAACCAACGCTTTGGGGAACAGAATAATCATCATCCTGAACACAAGAAAAGGTAATAATTGACACAAAAATTATAATTGATATTTTCTTTATTAATTCCATATTTTTTTATTTAAAATCTAAAGTATAAGTTTAAAAAGTAATTGGTTCCTCTTCCATACCAGTATTTTGGGCCAAAAACTCTTTTAGGTTTATTGACATCTTCAAGCAGTTGTCTGTAGTTAGCATTTCTTCCTTGTTCAAAACCACCCGTTCTGTATTTCTTATCCAAAATATTATTTATGCTAGCAAAAAAACCAATATAGTAATCATCTATTTTCCAAGACTTCCCACCAATCATATTTAATACCGAATAATCATCAAACTTCTCTTGTTTTAAAAGATTGCGAGCTACATCAATATCATAATCATTAAATGGAAGACCATCTTGCGATGAGTAAAAATTTTGTGTGCGGGTTAATGGACTTGGATCCACGTATGTATTAGTAAAATAATTAGAGGTTACACCAACAAACCAATAATCTGGGTCTCTATATTCAAATCCAAAAGAATAAGCTCTTTGTGGCCCACCAGCTAATTTATAGTTATTTAAGTTTGAAGGTCCAACAGGAACAGTATAGTTATCAGCACCCAAATACAAATACGGGTTATTGTCATAAGTATATTGTCCAATTGAAGATGCTACCTTTAATTTAAATGAAGGAATAATTTGAGCCTCTACACCAAATTCTAATCCCATATGTTTTTTATTAATACCCTGTAATATTTCTTGAACAAATTCACTGTCTTCTGAAAAGCCTACCAAACCATCAGCATAATAAAAAGATATTTCATTTGCATCTTCGATATGTGAATAGAATCCTGAAATTCTTCCAGTGAAAATCGGGGTTCTAAAAATATAATTTGCATCAAAGGATTTAATTTTTTCTTCTGTAATTGGCGTATTATTAATTAATCCATTTGCATCACTTCCCACAATATTATGATTGACCCTAGAATTGGTAAATGTATTTCTAATTGAAGGTGCTTTTTCTATATATGCAGCATTAAAATCTAAAATATGCTTGCCAGAGAATTTATAAGAAAAACCTGCTTTTGCTCCATATCCATCAAATGAAACCTTATCGCCTTTTCCAGACGAGTTTCCTGTATTTGCCTCATTCTCAAAAATTCCATTTCTTTGATAGGTTGTTCCTGTGAAGTTTAGTGAATAATAAAAATCTATTTTATTATAGGAGTGATTAAAAATTGCAAAAACACTACTCTCTTTTGCATCAATTTCATAGTGATATTTAAATTTGTCTCCCTCCAAAATTGTGCTATTTGGATCTAATAAATTATAATCTAAATTATCAAAAGAGTCGATATTTGAATAAGAAAGTCCACCTAGTAAATCTGTAACCTCTGCAAAATTATCAGACAATAAACTCCTATGATTTATTGCTGCACTTACTTTTATGTTGTCATCTATTTGATGTGAGAAAACACTATTAAAACTTAGTTGTTTATCGTCTGCTCTATCTTCATACAAGACATATGCTGCATCTAAATTTACAGAGGCATTAGTAAGATTCGCATCATAAATTCTATTCCAATTAATTTGACCGTTATTAACAAAATTTTCCTGCGCTAGATAAGCACCTTCATAATTTGGTCCATCCTCATCACCTAAAAAATAACTTGGTAGATCTTGATAATAAGCAGGGCTAGGGTTTCCTCCACCAGCATAATCTAATCTGCTATTTCCCAATTCTCCAAATTGAAAGCCAAAACTTGTTTCTAGGGATGAGCTTTCATTAATTTCCCAATCGTGATTTAAAATCACAATTGGCTCCACAACCCTTTTTACTCTTGAATTTCTCTTTTCTCCGTCTTGATAACCCCAATATTCATTATATTTTGTTCCTTTTAAATCATAAACCTCTTGTGTATTTGGGGAAACCTTACCCCTTCTATTTGGTGCATAGATAGCAACAAAGTTTAAACTATGATTATCATTTAAAATCTTTTCTACCGAAAGAAAAGCAGAATTAGAGTCATAAAAAGATGCATCTTGATAACCTTCATCTCCCCATCTTCTACCTATTGAAATGGAGTACGCCCACCCATCATCTAACATTCCAGAATTGTAAGATGCCATTAGTCTATTCGCATAACTCCTATTGGAAGAAGAATAAGTTACTCTACCGCCTTGTCCATATTCTGAGGCCTTAACATTGATATTATTGGAACCCAATGCTCCTCCAAAACTATATTTCAAAGGAATTAATCCATTGGATAACTCTTGATTTCTTAGCACATCATTCAAACCGCCCCAATTGCTCCACTGTGGCCTTCCATTATAAATCTTATTCATTTTAATTCCGTTTATATGCAAGGAGGCATTTTCAGAGTCAAGGCCCCTCACTTTGAAAAAGGAAGAGCTAAATTCATAAGCAGCTGTTCTGTAAAAAATATCCATAGAAGAATTCAATAAACCAGAAATATTATCAGAAAAAGATGTGTCATCATTTAACTCATCATCAGATAAGGAAATACTAAACAAATCGACAACATCATCCGTTTTGGAAAGACTAGAAATAGAATCGTTAACCACTTCTTGATTTAATACAGACTGAGAAAAAAAATTAAAAGTTACAAGAAAAACTATTAGAAAAAGTGAGTTTAGTTTGTGCATATTAATAAAAAATTTCATCTATTTTTATAATTCTTAAATTTACGTTTTATTTATATACTAATACTTTTTTTATGAAAAATTTGTTCTACTGTTTTTTGTTTTTTTTCTTGCTTTTTACCCCTGGTCAAAATTCACAAGAAAAAAGAAGTTTTAAAATTCATACTGTTGCCTTTTATAATCTTGAAAATCTATTTGATACAATCAATGATGTAAATAAAAATGACGAAGCAAGTCCAATTATGGAGATGAAATTTAATAGATCAAATGTTTACAAAAAGAAAGTTTCTAATATGGCCAAAGTAATCTCTCAAATTGGCTATGACTATACAAAAAGGGCTCCATCAATAGTCGGAATCTGTGAAGTTGAAAATTTAAATGTAGTGCAAGACCTCATTAATCAAAAAGAATTGAAAGATGAAAATTATGGTATTGTTCATTACAACTCCCCTGACAATAGAGGAATTGATGTTGCTTTGATTTTTAAAAAAAATATTTTTGAGGTAAAAAGCTCTAGTTCACACGAGGTTATTATAACAGATAATAACACAAGCAATAGAAGGCCTACTAGAGATCAGTTAGTAGTAAGTGGTTTAATTGATGGTGAATTGATTCATTTAATTGTTAATCATTGGCCCTCAAGAGGAGCAGATGAGACAAAAAGAATAGCTGCGGCAAAAGTCAATAACAAGATAATTGATTCCTTGAGAAGTATTTATAAAAACCCTAAAATTATAACTATGGGTGACTTCAATGATGATCCTTTTGATAAAAGTATCAAAAAGGTTCTGGGTGCAAAAAAAGATAGAAAGGATGTTGGGAAAAAAGACATGTATAACCCTTTTGAAACAATTTTAGTGGATCAAGGAATTGGTACTAATGCATACAGAGATAAGTGGCAACTGTTTGATCAAATCATCATTTCTGAGGGCTTTCTAAAAAAGGATTATGAAGACTACCAATTTTATAGGGCAGGGGTATTTAACAAAAGCTTTTTAATTAATAAAAAAGGGAAATATAAGGGATATCCTTTTCGAAGTTTTTCGTTTGGATCCTTTACCGATGGGTTTAGCGATCATTTACCGCCTTACATATTTCTCATCAAAGAGATCAAATAAAAAAAGGCCTACTTATAAAGCAGGCCTTTTTTTAATCTAAAGTGAAAATCTTAGAAGTTATATCTCAAACTTAAATTCCAAGTTCTTCCAAGTCCAAAGAAACCTTCATTTCCTGTATCAATACCATTGTACAATACACCCGTA
>NTKO01000031.1 GCA_002457735.1 Bacteroidetes bacterium MED-G13
TTGTCGATGTATTAAACAACATTTGAATATTTTTTGTCTTTTTTACTCTTTCCTGCATAATTTTGGATGCTCTAAAATTATCTTTTCTGATTAACATTGTCACTTTCTTACAAAGCTTAGATAAGTAATGTGCTTCCTCACATGCAGAATCACCTCCACCAACAATTACAACATCTTGATTCTTATAAAAAAACCCATCACAAACTGCACATGCTGAAACTCCCCCTCCAAGTTCTAGGTATTTTTTTTCAGAGTCCAAGCCTAAATATTTTGCAGAGGCTCCTGTCGAAATAATTACAGATTCACATACAAGTTCGTGGTCATCAGCCCAAAGCTTTAAGCCATTACTAAAATCAACTTTTGTGATCCAACCATATCTAATATCAGTCCCAAATCTTTCGGATTGTTTTTGAAGATCAATCATCATATCTGGACCGGAAATTCCCTCAGGATATCCAGGAAAATTTTCGACATCAGTAGTAGTTGTTAATTGACCCCCTGGTTGAATCCCTTGATATAATACTGGGCTCATATTAGCTCTAGCTGCATATATAGCAGCAGTGTATCCCGCAGGACCAGATCCAATAATTAAACACTTAATTTTCTCAGCCATTTTAAAAATTTACAGATAACAAAAATAGATAAATATTGTTTATTAAAATACAAAATTGAATTATTTAATGATGACTTTTTTTGTAACTTCAGGGTATGCATAATTCTATTTTATTCATAATTATTTTGCTATTAATTTTCCCAAAAGATCTTAGATCAGAAAAGGATAATTTCAAATACGAAATGGTTGTTACAGGCTTAGAAATTCCTTGGTCATTTACATTTTTACCTGATAACTCTATACTTATTAATGAAAAAAGAGGGGAACTCATCCACTTTAAAAATGGTAAGAAAACTAAAATTAAAAATTTACCAGAAATAATTTCAATAAACCAAGGTGGTCTAATGGACATAGAACTCCATCCAGAATACAAAAATAATGGCTGGATATATATTTCCTATTCCTCTTCCAATGATAATAAAAAAGGATCAAATACGTCAATTATGAGATTCAAATTATTAAATTTTGAGGCCACTAACAAAGAAATAATTTATAAAGCAGTTCCCAATTCAAAAAGAACTTTGCATTATGGTAGTAGAATTATATTCGACAATAAAAATTACTTATTTTTTAGTATTGGAGATAGAGGTAATCGAGATTTAAATCCTCAAGATTTAAGCCGTGATGGGGGTAAAATTTACAGACTTCATGACGATGGAAGAATCCCAATAGACAACCCTTTTGTAAATTTAAAAAATTCAAAAAAAGCGATTTTTTCTTATGGTCATAGAAATCCACAAGGAATGTTTTTCAATTCAGAAGATGGTAAAATATGGATTCATGAACATGGACCAAGAGGAGGTGATGAATTAAATATTTTACAAATTGGAGGTAACTATGGTTGGCCATTGGCGAGTTATGGAATTAACTATATTGGCACAAAATTTACCAATAATACATCCATTGATGGAATGGTTGATCCATTACATTATTGGGTGCCTTCAATTGCACCATCTGGAATGATTAAAGTTGTTGATTCAAAATACGAAAGTTTAAATAACCATTTACTTATAGGGTCTTTAAAGTTTCAATATTTACTCCAATGTGTTTTAAAAGACGGAAAGGTTATTCAAGAAAAAAAATTATTAGAAGAAATTGGTAGGGTTAGATCAATTGAAAAAGATAACTTTGGAGATATCTATGTTGGAGTTGAAAATCTTGGAATTATAAAACTCACTAGGTAAATGTATGTAATCGCTATAACAGGTGGTACTGGAAGTGGTAAAACGACCTTAGTAAAATCAATTATTGATAAAATACCAAATAAAGATATATTATACCTTTCTTCAGACTCTTATTACAAACACAATCCTAAATTATCGTTTGAAGAAAGAGAAAATATTAATTATGACGAGCCGGATGCAGTTGATTTTAATTTATTGAAACAACACATCAGTAACTTAAAAGAGGGGAAATCTGTCAAGGTGCCAAAATACTGTTTTAAAACCCATTTAAGAAAAAATGAGTATTCACCAATCAGCCCTAAAAAAACTTTATTTATTGAGGGTATTTTAATTTTATCAAATTCTGAATTAAGAAAGGAATTTAATTTAAAAATTTTTCTTCAGTGCGATAGAGATTTGAGGCTTAAAAGAAGAGTTCATAGAGATATTAATCAGCGTGGAAGAAGCGAAAAAGATGTAATTGATCTTTTTAGTAAAAGACTTGATTCAATGCATAAAAAATACGTAATCCCAGTTAAAAAATATTGTGACATAATTATAAATACAGGTAAGGAAGTAAATTACGATGACTTAATTAAAAAAATTAAAATACAATGATTTCAAAAATTTTAAATCTTTTAAAAAAAACATATGTTATTATAATACTTTTTTTTGTAATATGGATGACTTTTTTTGATACAAATTCACTGCTTATGCATTTTGAATTAAATCAAAAAATTAAAAAACTTAAAAATCAAAAGATTTATTATCAAAATGAAATTAAAAAAGACAGGACTAGTATTAACGAAATTGAATCTGATAGCGGCATTGAAAAGTACGCTAGAGAAAAACTTTTTATGAAAAAAGAAAATGAAGAAATTTTCTTAATTGAGTTTGATACATTAGATTGATAAAAATGAATAAAAAAAATATTGATGAAATATGGAATCAAAAACTAATTAATGATCTTGGAGAAGATAGGTTCAAACAATTATTTTCAAAATCCATTGAAGGCATAAATATCAATCCATTTTACAGCAAATCAAAATGCTCATTCTTTTACCCGTGCCCAAAGTGGGAAATATTAGCAGAAATTGAGCATGCGGGGATAGAAAAATCATTACATGAAATAAATAAAATTAATGATTATGATATTCAAAATATCGCAATTTATAACATAGATTTAAATCATGTAAGAAAACTTATTGATAAAACAAAAAACCAAATAAATTTTTTTTGTTTTATAGACAATAAAAAGATTGATAAGACAACAGAATTAAATTCAACCCAAATAATATTAAATCATGATTGTTTTAATGTCAAAACAATAAATATTTCAAAAGTTTATAGCAAAAAATTAAAAATTAATATAGACTCCTCCCCTTTTAAAAATCTTGGATGCAACATTGTGCAAGAAATTGCATATACAGTTGGTATTGGAAATGAATATTTAAATACCTATGGGGGTAAAATTTCACCAATGATTACATTTGAAGTAGGACAAGGTGGTAATTACTTTTTTGAAATTGCAAAAATACAAGTGATAAGACGACTTTGGCACTTAATAACTTCATATTATAATAACGAAATATCAAATGTGATCATCACAACCAAGCCAATAACAAGAAATAAAACAATTAATAATTTTAATAATAATTTAATCAGGACTACCTCTGAATGCATGTCTGGAATACTTGGTGGTTGTAATTATATTAAATCACAAGCTTATGATTATTTATTTAAAAAGAAAAATGATTTTTCTGAAAACCTAATGTTCAAACAACTTTTAATAATTAAAAATGAAACTAAAATTGATAAGGTGGATAATATATGCGAGGGGTCTTATTACATTTCTTCCTTGATAGAAAATCTTTTAAAAGAATCATTTGATCTGTTTAAAAAAATTGAAAAAAGGGGAGGGTTTTTTAAAAATTTGTCCTCGGGAATCATCGAAAAAGAAATAGAAAAAAACAACAAAAAAGAAATAGAATTATACAAACGCAAAGATAAAATATTAGTTGGGTACAATGCATATAATGATAAAACAACCGAAGAAAATACAATTAATGAAAAACCAATTTTATTTAAAAATAGCTCAAGAATAGAAACCTATTAATTCTCATTCATGCCAAGGAAAAAGTTTAATAACATTTTTTTAAAAGATTTTAATAAAAAAATAAAAAAATTTGAAGACAATAATGAGTCCTATATTTCAGATGAAGAAATTGAGTTATATAGATCCTATAAAAAAAATAATTTAAAAAATTTTGATCATCTAAATTCAATTGCAGGAACTGGTCCATTTGTAAGAGGCCCCTATTCATCTATGTATGTGAATAAACCCTGGACAATAAGACAATATGCGGGGTTTTCAACTGCTAAGGAGAGTAATAAATTTTACAAGGAAAGTTTAAAATCAGGTCAAAAAGGCTTGTCTATTGCCTTTGACCTCCCAACACACAGGGGTTATGACTCAGACAATTCTAGGGTAATTGGAGATATTGGTAAAGCTGGTGTAGCAATTGATAGCGTTGATGATATGAAATTGCTATTTGATGGGATTCCATTAGATAAAGTAAGTGTATCAATGACAATGAATGGCGCAATAATACCTATTATGGCATTTTATATTGTGTGTGCTGAGGAATCAGGCTGTCAAATTGATAAACTTTCTGGCACCATTCAAAACGATATTTTAAAGGAATATATGGTAAGAAATACATTTATTTATCCGCCTAAAGAATCAATGAAAATTACTTCTGATATTTTTTCCTTTATCTCCAAAAAAATGCCAAAATTCAATAGTATTAGTATTTCAGGATATCACATGCAGGAAGCAGGAGCAACAGCTGATTTGGAACTAGCATACACCCTTGCAAATGGGATTGAATATGTTAAAGCTGGTTTGAGTACAGGTTTAGATATTGATAGTTTTGCAAAAAGATTTTCATTTTTTTGGGGCATTGGGATGAATCACTTTATGGAAATAGCAAAAATGAGAGCTGCTAGGTTCTTATGGCATAAGCTCTTAAAAGAATTTAATCCTAAAGACCCCAAATCTTTGTGTCTAAGAGTACATTGTCAAACCAGTGGTTGGAGTTTAACAGAGCAAGAACCCTTTAACAACATTACAAGAACATCAGTTGAAGCGCTTTCTGCAATTTTTGGAGGAACTCAAAGTTTACATACAAATTCTTTAGATGAAGCTATTGGATTACCTACTAAATTTTCATCAAAAATTGCTAGAGAGACGCAATTGATCTTTCAAAATGAATTAGGGATTTGTAAAACTGTTGATCCCTGGGGGGGGAGTTATTATATAGAATCTTTGACAAATGAATTAATTAAAAAGGCGACAATTCATTTAGAAGAAATTAATAGAGCTGGAGGCATGAGAAAGGCTATAGAAAAGGGTATTCCAAAAATGAGAATAGAGCAATCAGCAGCAAAAAAACAGGCTAATATTGATAATGGCGAGCAAATTATTGTTGGAGTAAATAAATACAAGTTAAAATTTCAAGATGAAATTATTTTTTTTGAAATAGATAATGAATTAGTACGTAAAAATCAAATTAATAAAATTAAAAAGTTAAAGAAAAATAGAAATAATAATGATGTAAAAAAAATATTGAATGAAATTAAATTATGTGCAAAAAACAATAATAAAAATTTGCTAGCTTTAGCAGTAGAAGCAGCTAAAAAAAGAGCTACGTTAGGTGAAATTAGTTTAGCAATTGAAGAAGTTTATGGCAGATATCAACCAAAAATAAAAAGTCTTTCGGGTGTGTATAAATCTAAAATGAAAAAAAATAAGTTATTCAATAATGCTATTAAACTTTCTGATAATTTTTCAGAAATTCAAGGAAGGAGACCAAGGATTTTAATTGCCAAAGTTGGTCAAGATGGACATGACAGAGGAGCTAAAGTTATCGCAAGTAGTTTTGCTGATATGGGGTTTGATGTAGATATTGGACCCCTCTTTCAATCTCCTTATGAAGTTGTAAAACAAGCTATTGAAAATGATGTTCATATTATAGGAATCTCGTCTTTAGCTGGGGGGCATAAAACTCTTGTAAAGGATTTATTCATAGAGTTAAACAAACATCAATCAAACGAAATTATGGTTGTAATTGGAGGGATTATACCTAGATCAGATTATAAATTTTTAAAAAATTTAGGTGTATCTGCGATTTTTGGTCCTGGATCAAATATCATTGAAATTGCAGTAAAACTATTAAACTTACTATTCTCAAAAAAATAATTTTCTGTTAACATTTTTAAAATTACTTTAACAATATTTAACCCCATAGAACTTTAATAAGTCGTAATTTTATTTTTTTAATTGAATTAATTTTGGGAAAAATCATCGCAATTTCAAATCAAAAAGGAGGTGTGGGTAAAACTACTACTTCTGTTAATCTTGCAGCATCACTAGCTGTACTAGAAAAAAGAGTACTATTGATTGATTTTGATCCTCAAGCTAATGCTACATCATCATTGGGCGTAAAAATAGATCCTGAAACTAAAACAATATATAATTTGATTGAAAATGATTGTAGTACAGATGATTGCATAAAGAACACAAAACTAAAATACTTTGATATTATTCCTTCCCATATTGACTTGGTTGGAATTGAAATTGAATCTATTAATCTAATGGATAGAGAATATTTGTTAAAAAATGCGATCACACCACTTTTAAATATCTATGACTATATTTTAATTGATTGCCCTCCTTCACTTGGCTTACTAACAATTAATGCCCTCACTGCATCAAAAACAGTAATAATTCCAATTCAATGTGAATACTTAGCCTTAGAAGGTTTAGGAAAATTATTAAATACCATAAAAAATATTCAAAAATTGCACAATGAAAACTTAGAAATTGAAGGTATTTTATTAACAATGTATGATATTAGATTAAATCTATCTAATCAGGTCAAAAAAGAAGTAAAAATACATTTTAATCAAATGGTATTTAAAACTATTATACACAGAAATGTTAAGCTTGGTGAAGCAACTAGTTTTGGTAAAAGCATAATTGATTATGACATTAGCAGTAAAGGAGCTAATAATTATTTAAATTTTGCACGTGAGTTAATTTCAAAAAATTGAAAGATAAATGATAAAAAAAAGAACGGTATTGGGTAGAGGATTATCGTCAATATTAAATGATTCTTCTAATGAAAGCTCAAAAATTTCTGAGAAATTAAATCCAAATTATTCAAAAATTTCTCTAAAAAAAATTTCAGTAAACCCAAATCAACCAAGAACAAATTTTAACGATGAAATTTTAAATGAATTGGTACAATCAATTAAAAGCGTTGGACTAATTCAACCTATTACCGTAAGAAAAATTTCAAAAAATGAATTTCAACTAATTTCAGGAGAAAGAAGATTAAGAGCATTTAAAAAACTTAATCTGGGAAAGATCCCAGCATATATTAGGGATGTTAATGATCAAGAATCCCTTGAAATGGCATTGATTGAAAATATTCAAAGAGATGACCTTGATTCCATTGAAATTGCTATTTCCTATAAAAGATTAATTGATGAAATTAATCTAACTCAAGAAGAACTAGGAAAAAAAATTGGGAAAAAAAGATCTACTATAAGTAACTATTTACGTTTGTTAAAATTAAATCCCATTATTCAAAGTGGTATCAAAGATAATTTCATTTCTATGGGTCATGGTAGAGCATTAATTAATATTGAAGAGAGAAAACTTCAGATGAAAATTTATGAAATTATTATTAAAAATAATCTTTCTGTAAGGAATACTGAAAAATTAATTAATGATTTAAAAAAAGAAAAATCCATTTCTAAATTCGAAGAAATATATCCCAAAGAAATTACCAATGCAATAAAAAAATTGAAAAGTAAATATTCAAAAGGATCTAATGTCATTTTCAAAAAAAAATACTCAGGGAAAGTTATAATTCCATTCAATTCAAGGGAGGAATTTTTAAAAATTAATAAAAATTTAAATGGGTAAAAATATTTTTTTTACACTTTTTTTTCTCTTGAGCATGAATATTTTCTGCCAAAAAGACTCATTAAATTATTCAAAAGAACTGGCATTAGGGCCATCAAAATCTGCTTTTTACTCTGCAGTGGTCCCTGGACTTGGTCAATTATACAATAAAAAATATTGGAAAATTCCTATAGTATATGGTGGACTAGCCACAAGCATATATTTCTATCAGAAGAATAATGATGAATATCATAGATATAGAGATGCATACAAAAGAAGATTAGCGGGTTTTTCAGATGATGAATTTTTTGGTAATAACCCAAACCCACTCATTTCTAATGATGGATTAATTAGAGCTCAAAAAACCTACAAGAGAAATAAAGAATTATCAATTTTAATAACACTTGGAATATATGTTCTTAATATTATTGATGCTAATGTAGATGCGCATCTAAAACAATATAACCTTAATGAAAATCTTACTATCAAACCGCTTATAGAATTTGATGAAATTCAATCTAATTCATCGTTTGGTTTATCTTTAAATATTAATTTATGAATAGCCTAGTAATTTTCTTTTTAGTTGTTAGTACTCTGCACGGCGCTGGAACATGGAAGTTGTATAAGAGTGCATCATACAATCCCTATATTGCCTTTATTCCTGTGTATAATATTTTAATTTTATTGAAAATAATAAATAGACCGAAATGGTGGATTTTTTTAATACTAATTCCGGTTATTAATGTTATTATTATACCTGTTATTTGGGTTGAAATTTCAAGAAGCTTTGGTAAAAATTCATATATCCATACTTTTTTATGTCTCACTAGTTTAGGATTTTACAATTATTATTTGAATTATTTCACCAGCTTAGAATACATTGAAAATAGAAGCATAAAGCCTAGAAGCTCAAATGGTGAGTGGATCAGTTCAATTATTTTTGCTGTAATTGCTGCTACATTGGTCCACACATACTTTATTCAACCCTATACAATTCCAACATCTTCCCTTGAAAAGTCTCTTCTTGTTGGGGATTTCTTATTCGTTAGTAAGTTTCACTATGGTGCAAGAGTTCCGATGACACCCATAGCAGCTCCAATGGTACATGATACGCTTCCAATTATTAAAGTGAAATCCTATTTGAATAAAAATCAGTTACCAACTATTGCTGAGCTTCCATACTTAAGGTTTCCAGGAATTCAAAAAATTAAACGCAATGAAATAGTTTGTTTTAATTGGCCTGTTGATACGAATTTGAACATGTTTTATACTGACAAATCATATTATAAACCCATTGATAAAAAAACTAATTATGTAAAAAGAGCTGTTGGAATTGCAGGTGATACACTTGAAATCATTGATGGTTATGTTTATATCAATGGGGAAAAAAATATTTTACCTGACAGAGCAAAACTTCAATTTTCATATTTGGTTCAACCTAAAAAATACAGATTCAGCCCCAATGACATGATCAAGAATTATGATATCACGGATGGCTTTGGAATACCTCAAACCATTAATGGAAGTAAAAATTTAAATAACACATACTATTTTGCTGGAATCAGTAAAAATTCTGCCTCTAAACTCAAAAACCATCCTAATGTTTCATCTTTGAAACGAAATGTAAAAGAAAAAGGTATAAGGGGTAATAATATTTTTCCTCATGATAAAAGTTACGATTGGAATTCTGATTTTTATGGTCCTATTTATATCCCAAAAAAAAATTCAACCATTCCAATTAATAAGTCAAATGTTTCTATTTATAAAAGATTAATTGAAGTATACGAAAATAATAAATTGGAGATTAACGGAGACAAAATAATCATTAATGAGAAAGAAGTTTTCGAATACAAATTTAAACAGGATTATTACTGGCTTATGGGTGATAACCGTGGAAATTCTCAAGACTCTCGGGCATGGGGATTTGTACCATTTGATCATGTTGTAGGAAAACCTATTTTTAAATGGCTTAGCATTGATTACAATGCAAAAGGATTAGATAAAATTAGATGGGAACGAATGTTCACAACTGTTCATGGAACAGGGGTTGCTAATTCTTATTTTCCTCATTTCATAATTATTTTAATATTATATTATCTATTCTCATTCTTGTATAAGAAATATAAGAAATGAGCTTAGTTATCCACCCTACTTATTTTCCAAATATTTTGTTTTTTTCAAAAATTCTTAATCACAATAGAATATTTTTTGAGATAAATGATAATTATATTAAACAATCCCTTAGAAATAGAACTTTAATATATCACGCAAACGGAGTATTAAAACTATCAGTCCCTGTAAAGTATTCTAGTAAAAAAAAGCGGAAATTTAAAGATATTGAGATTTGCAATGATACAAATTGGCAAAAGAAACATTTTAAATCAATAAAATTTGCCTATCAAAGCTCTCCCTATTTTGAATTCTATGAAAACTCATTTGAAAAACTTTTTAAAAAAAAAGAAAAGTTCCTAATAGATATCAATCTAAAATCAATTGCATTACTTTTTGAATTGATTGATCGCAAACTGGAATATACTTTCACTGAAAAATATTATGAAATCTACAATGGTTATACTAATAGTCGTGAAATATCAAATTTTAATTTTTCTGATAAATCATTATCATTTAAAAAATACACCCAGGTATTTGAAACAAAATTTGGATTTAAAGAAAACTTAAGCATGCTAGATCTTTTATTTAATTATGGACCTAATTATTATAATTTTTTGGTTAAATAATTATTTCCGAATAAATTGGCTTGTGATCAGAATAATTAATTTCATAGGTTTTGAATTTAT
>NTKO01000032.1 GCA_002457735.1 Bacteroidetes bacterium MED-G13
TCAGAACTTGACAAAGATCCATCTGTAAAATATTTTTGTGAGATGCCAAATTCGGAGTAGGGATCAAATGTTCTTAAAAAGAAATTATTTCTATAAACAGAAATTTTAATTGGGGTTTCACCATAAACCGAATCAATTTCATAAGTTATATCACCATCATCACTTGTTTCAACACCTCTAGAGTAGAGTGGTATTCTCAAAATAACAGAATCAATAACGGCGTTTTCTCCAAAATTGTGATTGTAATTTGCCGGCACTAATTGTCCAACAAAACTACTCTTAACAGTCCCAAATTGAGGATGGTTATAGCTTCCAATTAAATACGATGGTAATCCGTTAGATTGAACAGGATTCAGATTTTCGGAATTATTCTTGACCGAAAACAGCAATTGATTTGTGGAAAAGTTAATTGCATTTTCTGAATTTATTACTCCAGATTCAAAACTTATTAAATCTTTTTCACAGGAATAAACTAATAATATTAGAATTAAAAATTTTATAAATCTCATCAGTTGTCTAAGAATTTTTCATAGAATTCGAGATAATGATCTGAAAAAGAATCTATTGGGTGGTATTCTAAGTTAGGTTTCTTTGATTGTTTCAAATAACTTGAAATTTCATCAGAAATATTTTCAGACCCAATGATTAAGCCGTCAGAAAAATTGATAGCAACTTTCATTAAATTTTCATAAGTGGCTTTTTTTAAAACCTCAACTTTCCCTTTGTCTATTTCGTCAAACATTATTTTGCTCATCATTTTATCACTTAAAGTTTGATCAAATTCGTTTTTATACAAAGAAGTTATGATTTTACTTTTTTGGAAAATGGGTTCATTTTTATACAATTCGTTCATGTACAAAGGCAGCAAAGAAGCCATCCATCCATGAATATGAATAATATCAGGAGACCAGTTTAATCTTTTTATTGTTTCCAAAACGCCTTTAGCAAAAAATATAGCTCTTTCGTCGTTATCTTCAAATAATTTTCCCTCTTTGTCAAGAAAGGTAGATTTTCTTTTGAAGTATTCTTCATTGTCAATAAAATAAACTTGAATTCTTTCTTTAGGAATAGAAGCAACTTTGATAATAAGGGGCATATCTAAATCATCAATGACTAAATTAAGACCGGAAAGTCTAATCACCTCATGAAGTTGATGTCTTCTCTCATTTATATTGCCATATTTAGGCATAAAAATTCTAATTTGACCACCTTGTTTGTTTACCATCTTAGGTATTTCAAACGACATTTTGGAAATTTTTGATTCGGGCAAGTATGGTACTACTTCAGAGGAAACGTATAAAATCTTTCTATTTTTCATTAAATCACTGTTTTTGAATCGTCCTTTAGAGCTAGCAAAATTACAAAAATTATGTAGATTAATGGCAATGTATTAAGTTTACAAATTGATAATTTTTATTAAATGCTAATATTCAGAAGTATTTCGGCCTTAACGAAGTATCTTGAAAAATTTTCAGATTCTGAATCTAAAATTGGATTTGTTCCTACAATGGGGTCTTTGCATGAGGGCCATATTTCTTTGGTTGATAAATCCATACGAAAAAGCACCCTTACTGTAGTTTCAATTTTTTTAAATCCCACACAATTTAACGATAACAAAGATTTGAATGATTATCCCGTAGATAACGATGCTGATTTTAGAAAACTGAAGTTATATCATGATCAGCTGATTTTATTTGTTCCGGAGATTAAAGAGGTGTATGGAAATAATGTTAAGACTAAAAAATTTAGTTTCAGTGGTTTAGACAAGTATATGGAAGGAAGCTCAAGAACCAATCACTTTAATGGTGTAATCACTGTAGTTGAAAAGCTTTTTGAAATAGTAAAACCAGATTATGCATTTTTTGGAGAAAAAGACTTTCAACAATTAAGAATTATTGAGTCGTTTGTTAACGATAGAAGTCTAGGTATTGAAATAATCAGGTGCGAAACCAAAAGAAGTTATAATGGGTTGGCCTTAAGTTCAAGAAATAAAAAATTAAATAATTCTTCAAAAAAAATAGCTTCAAATTTGTATAAAGCTCTTAGATTTGCAAGAGATAATTTTAATAAGCTTGAAATTCCTGAAATTGTTTCTAATATTGAAAAAAAATTTCACAAAATTTCAGAGATATCTCTTGAATATTTTTTAATAGCTGATGAGAATAAATTACATCCGACAAATCAAAAATCTAATGGGGTTAAATACAGGGCTTTTATTGCTGCAAAAATCAATAATATAAGATTGATTGATAATATAAATTTAAACTAAAATGAAGGTTCAAATTCTTAAATCTAAAATTCACAGAGTCAAAGTTACAGATGCAAATCTCGACTATATTGGAAGTATCACAATCGATGAAAGATTGATGAAAGCAGCCAATATTCTTGAGGGAGAAAAAATTCAAGTTGTAAATAATAACAATGGTGAAAGATTTGAAACATATGTAATAACTGGCAAATATGGGTCGGGTGAAATAACCGTTAATGGTGCAGCAGCTAGAAAGGTTAATATTGGAGATATTTTGATTTTAATTACTTATGCAATTTTAGATTTGGCTGAAGCTAAAAATTTTGAGCCTTGTGTAGTTTTTCCAAATGAAGAAAATAATCTTTTAGAGTAAATTGAATTTAAAAAATAAATTAAGCCTTAAAATATTTCTGCCAATTTCAATAGGCTTATTTTGCATCTATTACTCCTTTAAAGACATTAATTTTTTAGATTTTAAAGAGTTATTCATCGGATTAGACTACATGTGGATTTTATTTGGACTTGTTTTAGGAGCACTCAGTCATATTTCAAGGTCATATAGATGGAAATTTCTTGTTGACCCATTGGGCTACAAGTTGGGTATAAAAAATAGTATTTTATCTGTATTTGCTGCATATTTAATTAATTACACGATCCCAAGAGCAGGTGATGTTGCAAGAGCATCAATTATTTCTAATTACGAAAAGATTCCATTTGAAAAATTAATAGGGACAATAATTGCAGAACGGATTGTTGATATGATATGTATTTCTGTATTAATTTTAATTTCTCTTCTTTATGAGTTTGAAAGAATTTCTGAAAAAATTATGACTCTTTTGACATCTGTTAATTTTGGCAACTTATTAATATTTTTAATCACTGTTTTTCTAATTATCTTTTTAGCATTTAGAATCCTAAAGAGATTTAAGTTTCATAAAAAGTTTTCTAATTTTTTAACAGGATTAAAGTCGGGATTAACTGTTATAATGAGAATGGAGCAAAAGTTTGCTTTTATAGCGCATAGCATATTTATTTGGTTGATGTATGTATTTATGTTTTATGTAACATCATTTGCGTTTTCTGACTTACATGGAACTAATTTTTTTCATTTACTAATCTCTTTTACCTTGGCAGCACTATCTATCATGTTTTCTAACGGGGGTATAGGAATATATCCTTTAGCGGTGGAAGAGTCACTATACTGGTATGGTATTGAGGCAGTAAATGGTTTAGCTTTTGGTTGGGTTATGTGGTTATCCCAAACAATTATGGTAATTATTTTTGGAGGGTTATCTTTATTTATATTACCTTTCATTAACACATCAAAATCTAGAAATTGAAAAAGCTTTTTTTAATAATCTTTCTATTTTCATTAGTTGGTAAAGCACAACAACTAGATACGATTAGTTCATATAGATTACTAGATACTATTTCGTCAAAATATTTGAAATCAGATCGAGCAATAAAAATTCAATTACCAAGGTCTTATGATTTAGAAACTAAGAAAAAATATCCGTTAATTATTGTTATGGATGGAGATTATTTATTTGATATTACTAGCGGTAGCGTGGACTATTTATCTTATTGGGGGGATATTCCTGAAAATATAGTTGTTGGGGTAAACCAATTTGGGTCAAGATTTCAAGACTCAAGTGTTCTTGACGAGTTTAATTTCACCCCCATTTCCTCAACTTCAAATTTTTATGACTTTTTGGTTAAAGAAATGCTACCCTATGTATCAGCTAAATACAGGGTGTCATCTTTTTTAATTGCAGTTGGCCATGAAAGAACAGCAAACTTTATTAATTTCTTAGTTCTTAAAGACAAACCCTTAGTAAGGGGTGCAATTTGTGTTAGCCCAAAATTTAGTGAAAATATGCAGGGATATATTGTGGATTATTTTAAAAAATCCAAAAACAGGATATCGTATTCAATATCTACCTCTCAAAAAGATTTTGAATCCATTTACCAGGATGTTCTCAGCGTTTCAAAATCACTAGATTCTATAGACAACAAGTATTTAAATTTTAAGTCAATAGTTCTAAAAGATGAAAATCATTATGTTGTGCCATCTGTTACTATTCCTAAATCAATCAAAAATATTTATTCTAAATATTCAGATATTGACAAAATTGAATACGATTCAATAATCTCTAAATTGGAGACTTCACCAATTAAATATTTGATTAACAAATATGATTTGATTAAAGATTTTTATGGAATTGAAAAAAAAATATCTGTTAATGATTTTATGGCGATTGAAAAATATATTGAGACAAATGAAATATATAGTTTATACGACGAATTAGCTAAGAAATCAGCTAAGTACTATTCCGAAACAATTTTACCGAGCTACTATAAGGCAAGATTTCTTGAAGAGTCTGGTAAGCCTGAAAAAGCTATGTTGCTCTACCGGTCTGCCTACAATATGAAAGAGGTTCAGGGTTTAACAAAGGACTATTTATTAAAGCTAGCAGACCAAATTCAAAGCGATTTTAATTTGTAAGTTATGCTTAAAAGTAAAACTACATTTTTTTGTCAAAATTGTGGGGCACGATATCCCAAGTGGCAAGGTCAATGCCAGAAATGTGGTAAGTGGAACACAATTGAGGAGCAGATGCTCGAAAATCCCTCTAAAAAGATTTGGGATACTTCAAAATCTGAACTCACTAAATCTAATACTTCTCCCGTTTTGATTAGTGAAATTAATATTCAAAGTGAAAAAAGAATTATCACAAAGGATTCTGAGTTTAACAGAGTAATGGGTGGTGGAATTGTGCCTGGATCAGTTGTTTTATTAGGCGGTGAGCCAGGAATTGGAAAAAGTACACTTTTTTTACAATTGTCTTTGACCTTAAATCAAAAGGTTCTTTACGTTTCTGGCGAAGAGAGCGAAACCCAAATAAAATTAAGAGCTGATAGAATAAATCACTCAAATAATAGCTGTTTTATTTATTCTGAAAGTAAATTAGAAAGTATTTTTAATCAAGCTGAAAAAATGGGACCAGATATTATTATAATTGATTCCATTCAAACATTGACAACAAATTCGATCGATTCAGTTCAGGGGAGTATCACACAGTTAAGATCATGTACAGCTGAGCTAATAAATTTTGCAAAAAAAACATCCATTCCAATTTTTTTAATTGGACATATCAATAAGGATGGAAATATTGCTGGTCCAAAAATTTTAGAGCACATGGTTGATACTGTTTTACAATTTGAGGGTGATAACAAGCATCTTTACAGAATTTTGCGGGTTAAAAAAAATAGATTTGGTTCAACAAATGAAATTGGTATTTATGAGATGTTTTCTGGGGGATTAAAAGAAATTTTAAATCCCTCGGAAATCTTAATTGGGAATAAAAATGAAAAGTTAAGTGGTACAGCAATTTGTGCCTCAGTTGAAGGCTCAAGACCAATTATGATAGAAGTCCAAGCGCTAGTAAGTACAGCTGTATATGGAACTCCTCAAAGAACAACAACAGGCATAAATTCCAAAAGACTTAATATGTTACTTGCTGTTTTAGAAAAAAGAGCAGGTTTTAATGTAGTTTCCAAAGATATATTTATCAATATTACTGGAGGGTTGAAGGTCGAAGATACAGCCAATGATTTAGCAATTGTAGCTGCAATTCTTTCATCCAGTGGTGATAAAGTAATTGATGAGACTTATTGCTTTGCTGCTGAAATTGGTCTTTCTGGTGAGGTGAGACCAGTAAATAGATTAGAACAAAGAATAAAGGAAGCTGAAAAATTAGGGTATTCAAAAATTTTTATTTCAAAATATTGTGATAAAATACCTAGTGATAAAATCAAAGTTATTTATTTGTCAAATATTACAGATTTGACGAATATGTTAACTATTTAGTTTTTCTAAATTTGTAATTTCGTTTTCTTAAATATATCCGATGATTTTTCCAGAATACAAAAATTTAGATCTCTCTAAAATATCCAAGGAGGTACTTAGTTACTGGGAACAAAATAATATTTTTAAAAAATCAATTGAAAATTCTTCCGAGAGAAAACCTTTTGTATTTTTTGAGGGGCCTCCTTCAGCAAATGGTCTTCCTGGGATTCATCACGTATTGGCTAGAACAATCAAAGATATTTTTCTAAGGTTTAAAACCATGAAGGGTTATTATGTTGAAAGGAAAGCTGGATGGGATACTCACGGTTTGCCTGTAGAACTTGGTGTTGAAAACAGTCTTGGAATTTCAAAAGAAGATATCGGAAAAAAAATTAGTGTAGAAGAATATAATGATGCTTGTAAAAAGGCTGTCATGAAATATACCAATATTTGGAATGATTTAACAAAGAAAATGGGGTATTGGGTGGATGTTGATGATCCCTACATTACTTACTCTTCAAAATACATGGAGTCTGTTTGGTGGTTGATTTCTAATATTTATAAAAAAAATATGATGTATAAGGGTTACACAATTCAGCCCTTCTCCCCAAAAGCTGGAACTGCAATAAGTTCACATGAATTAAATCAACCCGGCACATATCAAGATGTGACAGACACAACTGTTACCGCACAGTTTAAGTTAGTAGAAGAGGCTTTACCCGAGTTTTTGCAAAGTGAATTGGACACTTTCGTATTAGCTTGGACAACTACTCCTTGGACATTACCAAGTAATACAGCCCTAACAGTTGGGTCAAAAATTGAATATTCTTTAATAACATCATTTAATCAGTATACAGGAAATAAAGGAAATTTTATAGTCGCATCAGAACTGGTTGGTAAACAGTTCACTGGAAACTACTATGAAATTAATGAAATCAATGAAATGAATGATTATGAATTTGATTCGAAAAAAATTCCATTTATAAAAGTTGGTACTTTCGAGGGAAAAGATCTTGAAAATATCAAGTATCATCAATTACTAGAATATTGCAAACCTTTTCAGAACCCTGAAAATGCATTCAGATTGATTTGTGGTGATTTTGTAACAACTTCTGACGGAACGGGAATTGTACATACGGCTCCAACATTTGGTGCTGATGATGCAATTGTTGCCAAACAAGCAAAACCACCTATTCCACCAATGTTGGTAAAAAATGAAAATGGAGATTTAGTTCCGTTGGTTGATTTGACCGGTAAGTTTAGAAAGGAAATGAATGAACTTTCTGGGAAATATGTAAAAAACGAATATTATAAAGATCAAAATCAGCCTGATAAATCCGTTGATGTTGAGATTGCGATTAAATTAAAGGAGGAAAACAAAGCATTTAAAGTAGAAAAGTATAAACACAGTTATCCAAATTGTTGGAGAACGGACAAGCCTATTTTGTATTATCCGATAGATTCTTGGTTTATCAAAGCATCTTCTATCAGCAAAAGAATGGTTGATTTAAACAAGAAAATTAATTGGAAACCCAAATCAACTGGTGAAGGAAGATTTGAAAAGTGGCTTGAAAACGTAAACGATTGGAATTTATCTAGGTCAAGGTTTTGGGGAATTCCATTGCCAATTTGGAGAACAGAGGATGGAAGTGAGGAAATATGTATTGGATCAATTGAGGAATTAATCCATGCAATTCAAAACTCTGTAGAAGCTGAATTCATGGAAAATAATATTTTTTCTGATTTTAAAATAAATGATTTTAGTGAAGAGAATTATAAAAAAATAGATTTGCACAAAAACGTAGTTGATAAAATAATTCTTGTTTCCAAATCAGGGAAAAAAATGTTTAGGGAGGCAGATTTAATTGATGTGTGGTTTGATTCTGGTAGTATGCCATACGCACAGTGGCACTATCCTTTTGAAAATAAAGATTACATAGATAATAATAAATTTTTTCCTGCAGATTTTATTGCTGAAGGCGTTGATCAAACTAGAGGCTGGTTTTATACTTTACATGCAATTAGCTCATTAGTGTTTGATCAAATATCATATAAAAATGTAGTTTCTAATGGACTAGTTTTAGACAAGAATGGTCAAAAGATGTCGAAAAGATTAGGAAATGCAATTGATCCTTTTGAAACATTAGAAAAATATGGTCCAGATGCTACAAGATGGTATATGATTTCAAATGCGAATCCGTGGGATAATCTTCGATTTGATTTGACTGGAATTGATGAAGTTAAAAGGAAATTTTTTGGAACACTTTATAATACTTACTCCTTTTTTGCTTTGTATGCCAACATTGATAATTTTAATTTTTCTGAAAAAATAATTCCACATGATGAAAAACCCGAGCTTGATAGATGGATTATCTCAGAGTTGAATACACTAGTAAAAAAAGTAGATTTTCACTATAATGATTATGAACCAACAAAAGCGGCAAGACTTATAAATTCTTTTGTAATTAATAATTTAAGCAATTGGTATGTAAGACTAAGTAGAAGAAGGTTTTGGAAAGGAGAGTACCAAGCAGATAAGATTTCAGCTTATCAAACACTATATACTGTGTTGACTGATATTTGTAAAATTTCTGCCCCATTAGCTCCTTTCTTTATGGAAAGGTTATTTTTAGATTTAACCAAGAAGACAAAAATTGGTGATAATTATTTGAGTGTTCACTTTGAGGATTTTCCTGTGTCAGATAACAACAAAATTGATAAAGATCTTGAAAAGAAGGTAAGTTATGCACAAGTAATTTCATCGTTAACTTTATCATTGCGTGCAAAAGAAAAAATAAAAGTAAGACAGCCTTTAAACAAAATATTAATACCTATCAGTAGCGAAAAAGAAAAACAACTAATTTTATCTGTTTCGCGAGAGATTAAAAATGAGGTTAATGTTAAAAAAATTGAATTTATTGAGGGCGAGTCCAACATAATTGTTAAGTCAATAAAACCAAATTTCAAAAAACTTGGGCCAAAATTTGGAAAGAGTATGAATTTAGTTGTTGATGCAACTAGTAAAATTGAAATAGCTGAAATAAATAAGCTTCAAAAAAATGGTTCTATTGATTTATTAATTGGTAAAAAAATAATAACTTTCAATTTGGATGATTTTGAAATTACAACCAAAGATATTGAAGGATGGTTGGTTGCAAACGAGGGAGATATAACAGTAGCCTTAGATATTTCGATTAGTGAAGATCTCAGACTTGAGGGTATTGCTAGAGAAATTGTAAGTAAGATTCAAAATTTGAGAAAGACAAAATATTTTGAAGTTACAGACAGAATAAATACTGTAATTTCAAGTGATCAAGATACTGAAGATGCAATTAGAAAAAATCTTGATTACGTAAAAACAGAAACTTTATCAAACAGTATAATTTTTGATAAAATCGATAATGATGCAGAGGTAATACAGTTTGAAAATAAAGTGATTAAAATATTTATTAATAAAATTTGAAAAAATGAGTAAAGATGTAAATATTAGATATTCAGATTCAGATCTTTCTGAATTCAAAAAACTAATTAATCAAAAAATTAGTAAGGCTAAACATGATCTTGAGCTTATTAAAAGTGCATATATGAATGACCATAATAATGGAACTGAGGATACTTCACCAACTTTCAAAGCTTTTGATGAGGGCAGTACTGTGATGAGTAAAGAATCTAACTCACAATTAGCACGAAGACAAGAAAAATTCATAAGGGATTTGAAAACAGCATTAATAAGAATTGAAAATAAGACATATGGTGTTTGTAGGGTTACGGGACAATTAATTTCCAAAGAAAGATTAAAACTAGTGCCTCATGCTACACTTAGTATTCAAGCAAAAAATATGCAAAAATAGATACATTTTTGTATTCTTTTTTATAAGTAAATAATGATTAATGATCATTTAAAAAATTTAATTAAAAATTTACCTCATAAGCCAGGCGTTTATAAATTCATGAATAGTTCCAATAAAATAATTTATATTGGAAAGGCTAAAAATTTAAAAAAAAGAGTTTCATCCTATTTTAATAGAAGTATTAAGGATGAAAAAACTAATACTTTAGT